>CAYTQL010000055.1:0-4386 GCA_964439555.1 uncultured Planctomycetaceae bacterium
GGCGTAGAACTGGTCGATCAGGTCCACGTCCTCGCCGGCGACCTTTCCGGCCTCCATCGGCCCGCCGGAGCAGAAGACCGTCGGGATGTTCAACCGCAGCGACGCCATGAGCATGCCCGGGACGATCTTGTCGCAGTTGGGAATGCAGACGAGGGCGTCGAACTGGTGCGCCTCGACCATGGCTTCGACGCTGTCGGCGATGGTCTCGCGGGAGACGAGCGAGTACTTCATCCCGTCGTGGCCCATCGCGATGCCGTCGCAGATGCCGATGGTGTTGAACAGGAAGGGCGTCCCGCCCGCCTTGCGGACCTGCTGCTTGACGAATTGCCCGACGGCGTCGAGATGGCAGTGCCCGGGGACGGTGTCGGAGTAGCTGTTGACCACGCCGATGAAGGGGCGCTTGATGTCCCGGTTCGTCAGCCCGGTGGCCTTGAGCAAGCTGCGGTGGGGGGCGCGTTGGAGCCCGCTCTTGACGCGATCGGATCGCATGCGCTTCGCCTTTCGTCTGGGGTCGCGACGGGGCGCGTCGCGGGATGGCTCGTCTCGTTCGCCCCGGCATTATGGCGCATCGGGGGCGCGGAGTCCACGCGCCAATACCCGCACCCCGGCCGGCGGGATCGCCGGACAGCCGGCCGGGGCGGGGGGCGTCCCATCCGATCCGCGGTTCCGAGTTCGGAGTCCGGAGCGGAGAGACGTGGGTCCGGCTCCAGAGCGACTCCTGCCCGGGCTGCGACGGGGTGATCGCCCGCCGAACGCTGGTCCGGCGCAGGGAAACGGGCGACCCGTGCCGGGCCGCCCGTTCCGGTTCGGGGCGAGCGAGGAAGAGCTGAGCGCTTTCGGCGGCGCAGCAGCGCGACGGCGCCGAAGGCCAGCAGGCTCATCGTCGCCGGTTCGGGCGTGCAGATCGTCGCGACGTCCCAATCCTTCACCCGACCCTCGAGGGTGTTGTAGGCCCAGTCGGGGAAGACGATCTCCTCCCACGCGGGCTGGTAGTCGAGCAGCCAGGTGAACAGGGCCTGCCCGTCGTGCTCATTCCATTGGACTGAGGTCGGGTCGAGAAGCGCCGAAACGTTCGCCGGGTCGCCGGGGACGGCGACCTGGAGCTTGATGGCCTCGACCACGGGGTCTTGATTGCGATGGCGGTAGTCGACCAGAAGGTAGACCTCCTTCTCCATGGAGTCGATCTCCTCGTTGTCGACATGCACCACCGGGCGATCCGACAGGTACCGCTCGTGGGTGGAATCGAGCCAGAAGGGGTCGTCGAAGTCGTCCTTCTTTTCCCCCGCCTCGCGGAACTCGGCCGTCCACACCGCGTCCCGTGGCGTGGCGCCCTGGGTGTACTGCTCGTTGTCGGTGAGGTACCAGGCGACGTCGTAGTTCAGGACGGCATGCTCGGGCTTGTTGAGCCCGGAGCACAGCAGGACGTATCCGTCGGCGTTGTCCAGATTGGGCGTGGGGGCGGTCTGCGGATCTTCAAGATCCCAGTTCCCGCTCTGGTCATACACGTTGTTGTAGTAATCGTCATCGGTCCCGTACATGTCGATGTCCGAGTCATGCCAGATCGACTGGTTCGTCGTGGTGTCGAAGCCGACGAACGTCATGGCGTGAGCGGGATTGTCGAAGCTGACCTCGATGTACTGGCAATTCACCAGTTCCTGCTGCAGGAAGCTGTAGTCGGTGGCGTTGAGGAACCGTCCCAGCGTCGAGAAGTCCTCGACGGTCACGTCGGTGTACCGGCGGGAGGCGGCAAACTCGCTGCTGTCGGGGTTCTTGCCGTAGGTGTACAGCCAGTAATTGATGGCGTACTCGGTCGAGCCCATGTTCGTGTAGCCCAGGTCCGTCCGCAGCGTGTTGTAGATCGATCCCGCCTTGGCTGCGGCGTTCGCGCCCGTGCCGTAGCCCGCGGCGCCGAGCATGTTCGCCGCCGCCGCCATCCAGCAGCTCATGTCGTTGGGAACGCCCGGTTTGTCGACATCGGGCACGGCCGTGCCGTCGTAGGACGTCTTGAGGAAGGGCTGCCCGAGGGCTGAGGAGCCCAGCGCCAGGCACAGCAGTACGGCGATGGTGGTTCGTACGCGCATGGTGTGCGCCTCCTTTTCCTGATCCCATCCATTATCGCGCGGGCGGATGTGGGCCTTCCGCCCGTTGAGCCCCGGTTTGCGCCGGGGCGGCTCTCATGTAGCAGAGGGGGCGTCGCGGGGCGTCGCGAGGCGGGCGCCGCGATCGGCGAACATATCCCCATGATCAGAATCGAGTCTACCGCGCTTCGGGGATCTGTCCAGAGAAATCCGCAGGGGTCGCAGCAATGGCTCAGAGACCCACCCAAGGGCCGCAGTGCGTGGGGGTCGCTACGGCGTCGTGCCGCCGTTTTCGAGGAATTCCGCGGCGTGGTTCATCGTCTCGAAATCCTCGACGGCGGTGAGGACGTAGTTCGTCGTCGACTCGTCGCGGAGCGGGCGGATCTGCTCGAAGTCGGGATCGTGCGAGAGCTGACGCAGCGCGTCGAGCGAGGGGTAGGCGATCACGCCGCAGTACTCCTGCCGGCAGGGGCCCATGTAGACCATGCGGGTGAGCCCGTAGCAGAGCACCTTCGCCCCGTACCGTTCGAGGACCGGCTGGACGGCGCGGAGGTACCGCGCGTATTGCCCCTCCCGCCCCTCGATGATGTCGAACAGGTTCAGAACGATGATCACGACGTATTCCCTCGGAGTCCCGCGACTTGCCGCCGCGGCCGGGGGGAATCTACACGCAAACGCCGGTGGGGTCCAGTCCGCGGAGCCTCCCTGTGGGGGTCCCGGCGCCGGCGCCCGCGGGCGCGGCGTCCGGTCTGCCTACCTGCGCCACTTGCCTTCGGTGTACCGGCTCCCGAGGACTTTGCGGAGGTTGTTGCACAGCCCGGGGTTCCCGGGAGCGATGTTGCGCTGCTCCCCGGGGTCGGCGCGGAGGTCGTAGAGTTCGTCGAGGTCGTTGATGTTCTCGACGAACTTATACCGCTCCGTCCGGACCAGGCGGAAATGCCGCAGCATGGAGACGCACTCGCTGCGGTGTTCGCTCGTCTCGCCGCGGAGGACCGGGGCGAAGGACCACGCGTCGAGGTTCTCCTGCCGGTCCAGCCCGGCCAGCTCGCAGAGCGTCGGGTTGAGGTCGATCAACTCCACCGGGGCCTCGCAGACCTCGCCCGCCGCGATGCCCGGACCCGCGGCGATCAGCGGCACCCGCAGGCAGCCCTCGTAGGGCATCGCCTTGGTATAGCAGCCGTGGTCGCCGAGCATCTCACCGTGATCCGAGCTGAAAAGGATGACCGTATCCTCCAGCCAGCCGCGGTCCTCCAGGGCGTCGAGAATCTGCCCGACCTGGTCGTCGATCGCCTCGATGGCCGCGGCGTACTGGCGGCGGGTGACCGCGACGTGCTCCGGGCTGAAGCCCTTGTCCTTGCGGGCGTGGCAGGCGGGCTTGCCCTCCCAGTTCCGCTCGACGGGCGCGGGGACCTCGGCGTCGCGCCAGCGGTCGGCGTACTCGGTCGGCGGGTCGAACGGGTTGTGCGGACCGACGAAGCTGACGAACAGGTGCCACGGGAAGTCGTCGGGGATCTCGCGGATCCACTCGGCCGAGCGGCGACCGATGTAGCAGTCGGCGAAGGCGTCGGTCGGGAGGACCGAGTCGCGGGCGTCGGCGGACCAGCCCGCCTCGGCGCGGGCGGCGTAGTCGGCGTGGAACGCTTCGTAGAGCCTGCGTTCGGCCAGCCAGTGCCCGTAGGGGCCCTGGGGCGTGGGGAAGCGCCCGGCGTGCATTTTGCCCTCGACCTCCTCGGGGTGGGTAAAGCCCCACCCGTAGACGCAAGGCCGATCGCCGCGGAGCCCGTTGTACCCGTCGGGCTTGGCGAGATCGAGCTTGCCGACGCACCCCACGCGGTAGCCGTGGTCGCGGAGGCGCTGGTAGCAGGTCGTCACGCCGGTCGGGAGAAAGGCGACGTTGTCCAGCGCGCCCATGCGGACCGGTTGGAGCCCCGCGGCCAGGGCGATCCGCGCCGGGGCGCAGACCGGGGCGTTTGTGCAGCACTGACTGAAGCGCACCCCGCGGGCGGCGAGGCGGTCGATGTTGGGCGTTCGGAGGAAGGCGGCTTCGGCGGCGCCGAGCCAGTCCCAGCGCCACTGGTCGGTCATCAACACGAGCAGGTTCGGACGATCGGGCATCGCGACTCCTTGCGGGGAACGGGCGGTCCGCCGCAGGCGCTCGAAGAGGCGGTTGCCCATCCGCGCGACAAAGAGAATCAGCCCCACCTGGATGACCAGCAGCATCATCCGGTGGGTCATGGCCGGGCCGGTCGGCGTGGCGTCTCCGCCGTGGGTCGAGGCGCCGGCGGCGCCGGCGGCGCAGAGCAGCATC
>CAYTQL010000055.1:4396-12065 GCA_964439555.1 uncultured Planctomycetaceae bacterium
CCGGTGGGTCATGGACGGCGAATCGGCGGCGTCGGAGGCGAGCGCAGCCGGGGCGGTCAGCAGGACAAGCAGCACGATCAACGGCAACCTGTGCAGCAGCTTCATGGACTGTCCTCTCGGGGACGCATCGGAAGCGCCGGGACCGGCGGCGGTGCATCGAGTTTCCGAAGACAAAGGAAGCGAACATCCTACCGCGCGTGCGGGAATACTGTCCAGCCGGCTTGATCGGGTGACGGGGCGCGCCCGGGCGGGTCGCCGGGCGATCGCGCTGCTGCGGCGCCGGTCCATGGCGCCGGTCGGGCCCCCGGTGAATCAGGCTCGTATCCGGCGGGGCGACCGCGTAGAATCGCTCCCATGAGCGAACTGACACGGACCACGGTGGCGATCGACCGGGAGCTGCTCGCGCAGTTCGAGCGATGGATGACCGCCCGGGGCTATGCGAACCGCTCCGAGGCCGTGCGCGACCTGATCCGCGCGGCGCTGGTCGAGCAGGCGGCCGAGGAGTCCGATCGCGAAGTGGTGGGGGTCTTGAGCATCCTGTACGACCACGAGCAGCGGGCGCTGGCGCAGGACCTCACCCGCCTCCAGCACAGGCATATCTCGGCGGTGCTCTGTTCGCAGCACGTCCACCTGACGCACCATCACTGCCTGGAGTCGATCGTCCTGCGCGCCCCGGCCGGGGAACTGCGCGAGCTGGCCGACCGGATTCTTTCCACCCGAGGCGTACTCACCGGACGCCTCACGCTGCTCAGCGCCGGCGGGAGCGGTTGACGCGCTGACTACCGCCGCGCCACGGGGCCGGGGGAACCCGTCCGGGCACATCTTCGCCGTCGTGTTACCTCCTGCGCAGCGGCTGGACGCGGTACACCGCAGGCCAGAGCCCGTCGATCTCCTCGGCGGGGTACGTCTCGGAGGGGTAGCGGTTGTTGAGCGGTTGGAGGCGGAGGGTTCGCTCGCGGTCCTGGTAGAGACGCTTGAAGGTGGTGCCGCGGTCCTCGGTGAAGCGGACGAAGCAGTCGTCCCCGCTTCGCGCGGGCTGGGAGGGCGCGAAGATGACGATGTCGCCTTCGCGGTAGTTCGGCTCCATCGAATCGCCCACCACCCGGGCGGCGAAGGCGTGGGGATCGTGCACGTCGGGGCAGCGGATGTAGTCGTCGGCGACCGAGGTGGGGTAGTCGAGGTCGGTGAAGACCTGGGGATACCCGGCCGCGACGGAATTGATGATCGGGACGCGCACGCCGGGGGAGAGGCGCTCGACGTTGCCCTCCCCGCGGGCGAGCTTGACGATGTCGTCGAGGTCGATCCCGCCGGCGTCGGTCCGGGAGGGTTCCTGCTCGTCCTGTGAGCGGATGAGCTGCTGAAGGGCGGCGCGGAGATCGCCGACCTCGCTGCGCAGGCGCTCGTGCTCGTCGCGGACGTCGTCAGGGGTGCGCTGGAAGTTTGCCAGGCGAACCAGCTCGCCGGGCTCGAAGTCCAGGACCCGCTCGAACGCCTCGAGCACGCGATCGCTGGGGGGGTTCTTCGCCCGCCCGGTCTCGATGTTCGAGAGGTAGGGCTTGGAAATCTCTACGCGCCCAGCGACCTGGTCCTGGGTAAGCCCCTTCTCCTGTCTTCGGTGTCTCAGTCGTTGCCCAAGGTCCATTATCCATTCTCTCCATCGCCCGGCGACGGGCTGTCCGTAAGTGCCGGTGCGGACGCATTCCGCCTCTGGCAATACGGAATATGTCAAGCCGGATTGTGATTATCGGACAACTAATACGGCAGTTCTTCACACTTTTTAAGAAACTTGGGCTTGACCAGGTATCCTAGGTAGCATACAGTTAGCATTAGTTAGTCAGATAATAACACAGCAAGGAGGTCGCAATGTTCATTCCGATCCGCGAGACGTTGCTGGAAAAGACGAATCTGCCCTCGGACGACGTCGTTCTCCGCCAGCGGGCCGGGTATCTCGCCCCGGAGGACCGGGACCTGTTCATCAGCGTGGTGATCGACGGCGTCCCGGCCACGATGCTCGCCTCGTGGATGGACCTGGACGCCCGGCAGATTCGCCGCCGGGTGCACAGTCTCGGGCGTCACCTCGCCAGTCGCAAGTTCCTCGCGGTTTTGCGCTCGCTGGAGTTTCTCAACCGGGACGAGCAGCGTCTCGCGAAGCGCCACGTGCTCCAGCGGGTCCCGATCGGGCAGCTCCGTCGGGAGTTTCGACTCTCCAAGGGCGCCCTGTACCGTCGCCTGCACGGGCTCAAGGCGAAGATCAACCTCCTCGAACGCGCCCGGCGCACGGAGCGGCGGCGCAATCGCGTGTGGCGCGAGAGGGTCTCGTGAGTCCCGCGAGCGACATGTCGCGTCCCCTGCGGGTGGATGCGCGAATCTGTCGTTTCGCCGACGCGGCCGCGGATGACGCAGCGCGGGACCTCGCCCGGCGATTCCACTTGCCCCGCGTGGTTCGCGAGCACTTGTGGCGTCGGTTCGAGCTGGTGCTGCGTCCCGGGCGGATCATCGCGGTGACCGGTCCGAGCGGGTCCGGCAAGAGCGTCCTGCTCAGGGAGGTGCTCCGGGCCCGCCCGGAGGCGGTCCGCCTGACGCCCCACCCGCGGGAGGGGGCGGGCTCCGTGGCCGGTCGGGTCCCGCCGGATCAGCGGGAGGCGTGGTTGTCGCTGCTGTCCCGATGCGGACTGGGCGACGCGCGCGTGCTGGCGAGCCCGGTCGCCAGGCTGAGCGGCGGCGAACGGCACCGACTCGCCCTGGCCGAGGCGATCCGCCGCGCGGAACGCGCCCGGGCCGGGCTGATCGTGGCCGATGAATTCTGCACGCCGCTGGACGAGCACACCGCCGCGGCCTTGTGCTTCCGCCTCCGACGCCTCGCCCGTCGGCGCGGGCTCTGCCTCCTGGTCGCGACGCCCCGGCGGGACGTGATCGACGCCCTCCGCCCGGACCGGATCGTCCGCAAGCCGCTCGACGGCGCGCCGGAACTGCTGCGCCCCCCGCGGACGGTCGAACCGTTCGCCTGGCCGGTCGAGCGCGGGCGGATCGGCGACTTCCGGGCCCTTCAACGGTTTCACTACCTCCCCAAACCCCCGGCGGCTCACAAGCGCGTCTACGTGGTCCGCCCGCCGCAGAATGTCCGGGCCCACGGGTGGGTTGCCGACCCGGCCGCGACGCTGGTGGTCTCTCCGCCGGTGCTCAACTGCGCCGGACGCAGCGCCGCGACCGGCGGGCGCTACACCGGACCGGATCGCCGGTGCGGAACCGCGCTGCTCAACGCCGAGATCGAGTGCATCTCCCGCGTGGTGGTCCATCCGCTCTTCCGCGGGTGCGCCCTGGCCCGCCGGCTCGTCGGGCGGGCGCTGCTCGAAGCCGAGACGCCCCTCGTCGAGTGCCTCGCCTCGATGGGGCATTACCACGCCTTCCTCCGCCTGGCGGGAATGTCCGAGATCGGCGTCTTCCGCGGCGCGCGGGAGTACGTCTACTACCTCGCCGTCCGTCAGCCGGTCTGACGGCGAATTCCAACCTCTGAACATCAAGGGAGTTACGCATGTCCGAACTCGCCGGGAAGACCCTCGATCCGCATCAGGCGGACCCGAAACCCGAGATTCGCCCCTTCCCCCGGAACCCGCCGCGGACGCGCGAAAGCCTCCGCCGCCTGGTGCTCCGCTCGCTTCGCCTGCGGGTCCCGCACGTGGTTCACTGCCCGCACCACGTCTCCCCGCTGGACTACCTCGCCGCGAGCTTCTTCGACCAGTCCGACCTGCTGATCTGGGCGAATCGCGGCGGGGGGAAGACCTACCTCGCAGCCGTGGCGACGTTGCTCGACGCGATCTACCACGGACCGCTCCAGATTCGCGTGCTCGGCGGGAGTTTCGACCAGTCCTCCCGCCTGGCCGAGTATGTCCGCGAGTTCCTGAACCTCCACCCGGGGCTGATCGACGGGAAGATCACTCGCCAGCGGGTGAAGCTGATCAACGGCTCGGAGATCCGCATGCTCCCGCAGTCGGAGCGAGCGGTCCGCGGGCTGCACGTGCAGAAGATCCGCTGCGACGAAGTGGACCTTTTCGACCGGCACGTCTGGCAGGCGGTGCAGTTCGCCACCCGGTCGGGCGCCCAGGCCCGCGGGTCGATCGAGGTGCTCTCGACCCTGCACCGCTCCGGGGGGCTGATGGACCGCCTGGTGAGCGACGCCGCCGCGGCGGGGGAGGCGTCGGCGGGATACCGCCTGGTCCGCTGGTGCCTCTGGGAGGTCATCGAGCGCTGCGGACGCCGACGCCGCTGCGACTACTGCCCGCTGGCCGAAGATTGCCTCCCCGCCGGCGGGGGCGCCCGGGGGATCGCCAAGCGTTCGAAGGGGTACTTCCCGATCGACGACGCGATCGCCATCAAGGCCCGCTCCTCCCGCAGCGCGTGGGAAGCCGAAATGCTCTGCCGCGGCGCCCGGCGGGAGTGGCTGGTCTTCCCGGAGTTCGACCGCGGACGACACGTCGGCGGCGTGGAATACGTTCCCGACTGGCCGGTCTATCGGGCGATGGACTTCGGGTACCGCAGCCCGATGGTCTGCCTGTGGGTGCAGGTCTCCCCGGACGGGCGCGTGCACGTGCTGGATGAGTACCTCCGCGAGCGTCTCCCCCTGACCGCCCACGCCCGCGAGGTGCTGCGAATGGACCCCGGACCGGTCCGGGCGACGTACGTGGACCCCGCCGGACGCCAGCGCGAGGCGACCAGCGGGGCGGCGTGCACGGAACTCCTCGCGGCCGCGGGGATTCCCTGCACCGCCCGGCGCTCGACGATCGCCGAGGGGCTGGAGCTGATCCGCTCCGCCCTTGCCCCGGCGCTGGGCGAGGCGTCGCTGACGATTCACCCCCGCTGCCGCCGCCTGATCGACGCCTTTGGAAGCTACCATTACCCGGCGCCCGGTGAATCCGGCGACCCGGACAAGCCCGTCAAGGACGGGCCCGACCACGCCATCGACGCGCTGCGGTATTTCTTCATCAACCGCGCCCGCCCCGCCGCGGACACCCGACGCCGGGGGTATTGAGCGTTGAAAAAAACTTGGAAAGCAACTAATCTCTGCTTGCATCGGGGCCGTATAGTTAATATAGGGATTAACCTTCATGGCAGGCCAGCGCGACGCGAAGGGGAGGCGGATCCTGATGCAAGGGTCAAGGGGTTGTGTCGTCTGTGCCGTGGCGAGTGGCGGGAAGGAACCTGCCTACGAGTTCCTGGAGGAGCTTTCGGCCAAGGACAAGGCGCGGTTTTACAAGCTGTTCGAGCGTCTTGTTGAGAAGGGAAAGATCTGGAATCCCGAGCAGTTCAAAAAAGAGATGGATGACATCTGGAGCTTCAAGCGATATCAGTCTCGAATCGCATGCTACCGAGACGGTCTGGCATGGGTGCTCACCCACGGGTTTGTGAAGAAGAGCAACAAATGGAAGAAGACCGATACGGAACGAGCGCAGCGGATCCGCAATGAGGACCAAGCGCGCAAATAGGAATAAGGAAATGTCTGAGCTTTGGGATCAGTTAACCGACAGTGATGAAGGAAAGCGCCTCCTTGAACAGGAAGGACTGATTCTGGAGGTCACGGAGGCAATCTGCGAAGTCATGGATGACGCTGGGGTCAGCAGGGCTGAGCTGGCTCGGCGGCTTGGTACGAGCAAGTCCAACGTCACGCAGATGCTTGATGGGCGGAGGAACCTGACGCTGCGCAGGCTGGCAGACATCTTCTGTGCGCTCGGGCGCCGCGTCGAAATCAGTGCACCGCCTTTCAGGCCCGAAGGCAGTGTTGGTCGAATCCATTACATGCGTAACATAGGTGGGGCGAGCCAACCGAGTTGGTGGACGAGTCGCAACCTGTCGGGCTTGGTGCGAGATGGTGATTCGACGAGAATGGCAGGTTAGCCCATGTCTGAGGAACAGCAGCCACCCACGATCGAGCTCGCGTCACCCGTTATCCAACGCGTCGAGTTGCTGGACGTTCGCGTGACGGAGTCGTCGGCGCACAGAGCCTGCCTCGTGGACAGACCGATGGAGGCCGCCTCTTCTGACGAGGCACGAGTGGGCGACAGCGGCGAAGGGCGGTTCCGGGTTTCGGTCCGGTTCGAGATGAACGCCGTGCCAGAAGACGGCGGCAGCCCGCTCGTAACGGTGTCAGCCGTATTCGATCTGGAATATGGGTGTGAAGGGCTTGAGGATTTCACAGAGGAGCAGCTCAGCGCCTTTGCCCGACTGAATGGCGTCTTCAACGCCTGGCCTTACTGGCGTGAGTTCGTTCAGTCGATGACCACGCGGATGGGCTTGCCGGCGCTGGTTCTGCCTGTCTATCGCATTTCTGGCAGGGGGGGCGAGTCCGACGGTGACTGACCCCCGGGTCCACCTCAACGGGAGCCTGGTTCCGGCGTCGGAGGCGGCGGTGAGCGTCAACGACGCCGGGTTTTTGCACGGGGCGTCGACCTTCACGGCCATGCTGGCGCGGAACGGGAGCGTCTTTCGCTTGGATCAGCACCTTCGGCGCGTCCGCGAGACGGTCGAGATGCTCCGGTTGCAGGTGGACTTCGACGCCGCCGCCCTCCGCCGGGCCGTCGACGAGGTCCTCGACGCCAACGAGCTGACCGACGCCCGGGTGCGCCTCACGCTGACCCCGGGGGCGCTGATCGCCGGGGAGCATCAGCCGACCACGCTGGTTACCGCCGAGCCGCTGCCGGACTACCCCGACGAGTGGTACACGCAAGGGCTGCCCGTCGTCGTCAGTTCCTTCACCCAGCACGTGGGCGACCCGACGTTCGGGTACAAGACGGGCTGCTACTTCCCGCGCCTCCTCGCCCGCCAGGAAGCCCAGGCCAAGGGCGCGATCGAGGCGTTGTGGTTCACCCACGACAACCGCCTGGCCGAGGCGTGCTTCTGCAACGTCTTCCTGGTTCAGGAGGGCAAGGTGCGCACGCCGCCGCGGGATACGCCGGTGCTGCCCGGGATCGTCCGCGGCGCGGCGCTGGAGCTGTGCGAATCGCTGGGCGTCGAGGCGAGCGAGCACGAGCCGCTGACCGTCCACGAGATGCTCGCGGGCGAGGAAATCTTCCTGACCAGCTCGTGCAGCGGCATCCGCCCGGTGCGCCGGGTCGAAAAACACACGGTGGGGCGGGGCGAGCCCGGGGAGGTCACCCGCCGGATCATGGACGCGTACGCCGAGCTGCTCGACCGCGAGTGCTCGTAGGGGAGTTCGCCATGTCGGACGATCAACCTGTCTCCGCGCCGGGGCTCGACGAGCCGACCACCGAAAGCTGGGAGCGCCGCGCCCCGGGGTGGCGCTTCCGCTGCCTCAAGTGCGGATACGCCCGCCCGTTCGGAAAGTACGGCGTCCGTCGCGGCGCGGCGTCGTACCGGAAGTGCATGCTGGGCTGGTGCCCGCGCTGCAAGGGGCTGCACTGCCACCGCGTCGAGAAACGTCCAGAAATCCGGGATTCCGGACTTGGCGGTTCGGCTTGACGCCCGAGGCGTGGGGCGGTAGAAACATCGGATTCAGGGTTCATCGAAGGAGCAGACCATGGCAGAAACCGACCTGAAGATCTACTACGACAAGGACGGCTCGCTGGATGCGCTGTCCGGGAAGACCGTGGCCGTCATCGGCTTCGGCAGCCAGGGGCACGCCCACGCCCAGAACCTCCGCGACAGCGGCGTCAACGTC
>CAYTQL010000056.1:0-4747 GCA_964439555.1 uncultured Planctomycetaceae bacterium
CAGCAACGCCAGGGCGACCACCGCCGCAAAGCTCAACACGCTCATCAGCCGCGGGGAGACGTTCAGCAGCAGCTTCCCCCGCAGGATGTTGTCGTACTTGGCCTCGCGATTCAGCAGCATGCCGCGCAGCGGCGGCCAGGCGAACCACACCGTCGCCCCCGTGCACAGGAAAATCGCCAACGTCGTGCCCACCAGCACCGGCCAGTTGATCGGCGGCGCGCCGCCGGGGAGCTCCTGGGCGAGGATACCGATCACGTGAACACCTCGACGCTGAGGAACTCGTTCTGGATCAGCTCGTCGGCGAACGCCGGGATGTAGCCCGTGTGTCGCAGGCGGCCCTTCGTGTCGATTTCGCCCTTGTGGGTCCGGAGGGTGAATATGTCCTCGGTGAGAATCCGCTCGGTCTCGGGATCGATGCCAACGATTTCGCTGATGTGCGTCACCCGGCGGCGTCCGTCGGAAAGTCGGGCGATCTGAACCACCAGATCCAGCGCGGCGGCGATCTGCTCGCGGATCGCCCGGATGGGCATCTCCACGGCCATCATGACCATGGTCTCCAGGCGGAGCAGCGAGTCCTCGGGGTTGTTGGCGTGAATGGTGCTCAGCGAGCCGTCGTGCCCGGTGTTCATCGCCTGGAGCATGTCCAGCGCCTCGGGCCCGCGGCATTCGCCGACGATCAGCCGGTCCGGGCGCATTCGCAGGGCGTTCTTGACCAGGTCGCGAATGGTGTAGGCCCCGCGCCCCTCGATATTCGCCGGGCGGGTCTCGAGGCGCACGAGGTGCTCCTGGACGAGCTGGAGCTCGGCGGAGTCCTCGATGGTGACGATCCGCTCCTCCTCCGGCACGAAGTTGCTCAGCACGTTCAGCGTGGTCGTCTTGCCCGAGCCGGTCCCCCCGGCGATCAGTACGTTCTTGCGCCCCAGCACGCAGCCGCGGAGGAACCCGGCGGTCTCCTCGCCGAGGGTTCCGCGCTCGACGAGGTCGTCGATGGTGAAGGGGATGCGGGCGAACTTCCGGATGGTCAGGGCGGGCCCGGAGAGGCTCAGGGGGTTGATCACCGCATTGACGCGGGACCCGTCGGGCAGACGGGCGTCCACCAGCGGCTGGGAGCGGTCGATCCGCCGCCCGATGGGGGTGATGATCCGCTCGATGATGCTCTCGACGATGGCGTCGGAGAAGAAGCTCCGCCCGGTGTTCTGGAGGACGCCGTCCTTCTCGATGTAGATCTTGTCGCGCCCGACGACCATGATCTCGTTGATGTTGGGCATCTCGAGGAGGTCCTGGAGGGGCCCGTAGCCGAGGACGACGTCCTCGATCTCCTTCGAGAGCATCCGCCGGACGATGTAGTCCCGCAGTTCCGGGGTGATCCGCGTGCCGATGCGGCGGACGTGCTCTTCCCAGTCGCTCTCGACGGTCTCCACGTCGTCCTTGAGCGTGTGCGGACGGAGACGCAGGGGCTGGTAGCTGACCACGTCGCCGACGAGGCGGTTGATCGACTCCTCGTGCTTGCTGTCGAGCACGTCGGTGCCCTCGAAGCCGTAGGAGTACATCAGCTTGCCCGTCGCCCGGCGGGACAGCTCGGTCACCACGCCGCGCCACATGAACTCCTGCCAGAGGTGCTCGGCCATGGGGCCGTCGATCTCGTCGCGGTGTTCCTCGATGATCCGCAGCAGCGTGCGCTTGATGAGCGTGACCAACTCCTCGTCGGCGGACCCGGGCTTGCCGGTGACGCGGAGGTTCAGCCGGTCGAGCAGTTCGGCGTGCATGCGCTGCTCGAGGTCGATCACCCGCTTGCGGGGGGTCACCGCTTCGCGACCGGTCTTGAGCCGCCGCTGGGACGGCTCCATCATGTAGAGGCTCATCTCCCCGATGCGGACTTCGTCACCGTACTCGATCTTGCGGCGCTCTTTGTAGCCCACCTGCTGGTTGGCCACCACGAGCCCGTTGACGCCGGTCGACTCGATCCAGAAGCTGCCGTTGTCCTTGTAGATGCGGGCGTGCCTGCGGGAGATGAAGGGGCTCCGGAGCGTCACGTCGTTGGCGTCGTCGCGCCCGATCGTGACGCTGTCGTCGGAGGCCTTGACCACGTCGCGGGTGTCGGCGTACTGATTGTAGACCCAGATTTCCATGAGCGTTCCTGCCGGTCCCTCGGCCTTACATCCGGAAGCCCTTGGGCGGGGCGGCGGTCTGTCCGAACTGCTTTCGCACCTCGGGGTTCAGTTGAGGCGAGGGGAAGCGCGTTCCCAGCTCGGAGGTGGACTTGACCAGCTCCAGGCGGACCGCGCCTTCCACCCACGAGAGCACGTTGTCCAGCTCCAGCGAGACGTCCTCGTCCACGGCGATGGTGATGGACTTGTAGGACCGGCTCGCCTCGGGGGCCGAGTCGATCGGGTCCTCGTCGCCGCTGTAGTAGCGTTCCTGCGGGCTGCGTCCGCCGATCGCCAGGACCGACACGCCCTCGATGATCCGGACCGCGGTGACCCCCTCGGCGCCCAGCGGGAGCATGCCCTTGAGGTTCACCCGGTCGCCGATGCGGAGCATCTCGCCGACCGCGAGACGCGGATCGACAGGAATGGTCACCCCGACCATGTCCTCGGGGAGCTTCTCGGACGGGCGTTCCCCGCCGGAGGAGGTCAGGTGGGCCCAGAAGAGGAACTGGCCCTTCCGGACCACCTGGTTGACGCGCTGCTTGGCGGCCCATTCGAGCGAGGTATTGCCCTCGACCCGGACGATCTCCCCGAGGGCCTGGACGATGCCGATCGGCAGTTCGACCTCTTCGAGGTTCGTCGCGCCGATGACCTCATTGGCGTCCACGTCGTTGGTGACGCGCAGCACGGTGACCATCGTGCCGCGCCCCTCGTTCCGCACGCGGCTGATGTGCACGTTGTAGATGATCGCCGTGATCACCCCCAGCAGCAGCGCCACCAGCAACAGGCGTTTGTTCTGTACGTTCGGAGTGTCTTTGTCTTCGGCCATGCGAACTTCGTTCCTTATCAGTCCGGCGGGCCCTCATCGAGCCCGAGCACAGTGACGACTATATGGACTATTCTCGGCTTTCTGGCGTCCTCTCGCAAGGCGACGTGCACCCGGCGGCGATCATTTCCCGCGATCAGCCAGCGGGCGTCCATCATCCTGCGGTCGTCGGCGTGAAGCTCGTACCCGCGGCGGTCCAGCTCGCGTCGGTAATGCGCCAGGGCGCCGGCGACCTCGCCCGCCCACGCATACCGGACCGAGACCTCGCCGTTGGAGCGCCGGTAGGCCCAGCGGAGCTCCGCGCCGTCCGGCGGAGAGGCCGGCGAGGGGTCGCTCGCCAGTTTCTTCAACCCCACGAGACTCGCCGGGTCGCTGAAGGCGTCGATCGACGCCTCCGGGTCGGGCTGCATCTGCGGGAGGTTGCGCCGGGCGATCTCGCGGGGGTCCGGCTGCGGGGCGTCCGGGCGGCGGTCCACCAGCGCCAGGTGGACCTGCCAGGCCGCGAAGACCCCCACCACCAGCAGAAGGAGAAACAGCAGCGTGGTGCGCGTCGGGCGGCGCGGCCGGGGGGCGTCAGTCATCCGGGATGTTTACCTGCTTCCACTTGTATCGGTAGAGGATGCGCAGGACCTTCGCCAGCTTGTTGTCCCCGGGGAGGGACCCGTCGAACTCGGAGAGGAACTGGTCGTTGACGACCTCGTTGTTGAAGACGTTCTCGATGCACCGCCACTGCACCCCGTCGCGGACGTGGTGACTGGTGATGGGCCCGGTAAGGTCCATGCGGTTCCACACGCCGACGTCCGAGGGGAAGACCGCCCCCACCCGGACGCTGCGCCCGCGGTGCACGCGACGGGGGATCAGGCGTCCGGCCATCTCGCCCGCCCGTCCGCTGACGTGGTCGGCTTCGGCGACCAGGTCCTCCAGCGTGTCGTCCGGACCGTGCCCGCGCGAGGCGGAGACCCGCTCGGCCGTCTCGCCGAAGAAGCGATGGTTCAGGCGGTCGGCTTTCCATTCCTTCGTCCGCACGTGACGCCAGGCGAGGTACCGGTCGGCGATCTTCACGTGCTGCTGGTTCTTCATCGACCAGCCGAAGAAGAACGTCAGCCCCAGCAGCAGCGCCAGAAACGGGATCGCCATGACGAATTCCAGCAGCGCCGTGCCGCGGCGGTGGGTGCGTCCCGACGGATTGTACGGTGTGCGGGTCATGTCAGTGGGTCATGTAGAAGGCGGCCAACTCGGGCGAGAGCCGCGAGAGATAGGTCCAGACGGTCTCCACGTCGTCGGCGGCGCCGAAGACGCCGCCCCCGGCGGACGGGACGTCGTCCAGCCCGGCCTCCAGCGTGTCCATCCACCGCTCCCAGCGGGTCACGGGCGTCAGTTGCGCCCGCCAGTCCTGCGTCCAGAACCCCCAACTGGTGTTGTTGAACACCTCCGCCTGCGCCACGCAGACCATCGAATCCAGCGGACCGGCGGAATGGAACTTCTCGTTCCACACGGCCGGGGGGTTCTTCTCGCGGACCACGCCGAGGAAGGTGAAGTACTTCCGCCGCCAGGCGCCCTCCCGGTCCTCGGTGTAGTCGCCCTCGCGGGTGTCGACGAGCACCGGGGCGGGCAGCACGTCGTACTGGTCCCAGTTGCAGGGGTTTTCGATGTTCGTCGGCGTGCCGAAGTCGGACCCGCCGAAGAGGAAGTACCACACGAAGTAGACCGGCTCTTCGCTGACCAGCTCGCCCTCGGGCGTGAAGCGCTGCTCGGTCCCGCTGGCGGTGCACTT
>CAYTQL010000056.1:4757-11960 GCA_964439555.1 uncultured Planctomycetaceae bacterium
CCACATGTCCACGTTGGGGATCTTCTGGAAGGGCGTGACGCGCGGGTTGTTCTCGCCGAAGTTCTTCTTGTAGAGCTCGTCGACCGGGACCCAGCCCTTGTATTCCTGGGTCACCGCCGCGTCGAGGTTGTGGGAGGTGATGGTCCCGGTCTCGTCGGTCCCGCTGTAGATGACCTCGATGTAGTAATACCGCGTGACCTCGCAGTCGGCCGTGGGCTGCTGAGCCTGCTGCTCGGCGGATTCGTACGTGGTCAACCACAGCGGGTAGTGGATCTGCTTCAGGGGCGGGTTGGGCCCCGTGAACATGTAATCCAGCTTCGTGTTGGTGATCGTGTGGTAATACTCCAGGAAGCGCGTGTCCGCCAGACCGTGATGCCACACCCGGTCGTTGTCGTGGTAGCCCCGCGCGTAGTCGGTGACCCAGCTTTTCGCCCAGGCGTAGGGCCCGTAGGTGGTGTACCCGCGGGGGATGATCTTGGTGGGCTGGTGCGTGCGGGTCCCGCCGCGGCGGGGTCCGTGCCCGCGTCCGGCGGCATGTCCGGCGCGTCCCCCGCCGGCGCGGGGTCCGTGGATGCGGCGTCCCGGGCGCGGGCGGACGTTGTAGGTCCGCGGCGGTCCGGAGGGCACGCGGCGCCCCCACTCGTTGCGCCACCCGCGGAGGTCGGCCCGCTCGCCGCGGCGGTAGTGCCGCGGTCGGCGGAACATCCGGGCCCAGGGCCCGAGCCGGTGCGACCAGGCGGCGTCGGGAATCGCCCCGCCGGCCTTGTTGTTGTCCAACTGGGCGAACCCATCGACCAGGTCCACCTTCAGGCGCTTGCGAAGCGGCGCTTCGAAACTCATCAGCGTGCCGCGGTAGGCGGGCATCTGCGGGGCGATGGGCACCAAGAACGCGGCGCTGGCGTGGTTCCGCTCGCCGAAGAGCACGGCGTTGCGCTGGGCGAGCACTCCGGCCGAGGCGGCCGTGGCCTGATTGAAGTCGTCCAGGGCGACCGCGGCCTGCCAGAGGTCGCCGTGCGGCGGCGCGCCGCCCCCGCCCCGCCGGTTCCAGAAGGTCACGTCGTCGATGTCGCGGGACAGCTCGCGAATGGGATGGAGGATTTCCCGCTGCGCCTTGAGGCGTTCGAGAAGGTTCTCGAACCCGTCGGCGATCCGGTCGTCCATTCCCGCGGCCCGGAGCCCGTTGATCATGGCGGTCAGTCCCCCGGCCGGAGCGTCGTACGCCCCGTCGCCGATCCAGGCGTCGACCTCGGTAAAGGCCATGTCCGAAGAGAGCCGCAGGGCGTCGTAGACCGGCGCCAGCGCGAGCATGCGGGTCTGGGAGACGTTGTTCATCGCCACGACGTTCATGCTCCTCGCCATCCACCCGGCGCCGCTGATGGCGACGGCGTCGGCGGCGGATTGCATTTCCGCGCGGCGGTTGACCTGATCGGTGAGGTTGTAGACGAACATCACCACGCCGACCAGCAGCGTGATCGCGATGATGATCAGCAGGAGAGTCTGGCCTCGCCTGTTGCGTGTGCGTCTCATGGGTCCGGCCTTTCGCGGCCCGTGGCGGGCCGCTGGGTCAGGAGGATTCCTTCATCCGCCGCTCGACCTCCGCGAGCAGGTTGTTGACCTCGGCGGTGTCGTCGAACTCCTTGGCCCGGTTGAGGTACGCCCGGGCGGCCCTCAGGTCGTTTCCGTCCAGGGCGTCGCGCCCGAGCTTGAGGTACTTCTTGTAGCGGGTCAGGTCCAGCAGGTCGTCGATCTGCGGCTGGCGGTTCCAGACGCGCTTGGCGCTGTTGAAGTGATCCAGCGCCTGGTCGAACAGGTCGCTCTTGAGCGCCTCGCTGCCCTTCTCCACCAGCGCCGCGTACTGCTGCTGCTGCTTGGTCTGGGAGATGCGCCCGGAGATGATCATGTCCGCATCGGGCTTGATCGACTTCAACCGGGTATAGGCGCGGATCGCCTTGGTGTAGTCGCCCTCGGCGCGGAGGTCGTCGGCCTTGCCGAGCTGGATCTGGAAGTTCGTGTCCCGGATCTTCGGGCCCAGCGTGGGCTCGGGCGGGAGCCCGGCGATCTTGCCCGCCTCGGAGTACTTCGCCAGCGCCGCGTCGTACTTGCCGCCCTGGAAGAGGCGGTCGCCCTCGGCGATCAGGTCCCGCCGCTGCGAGAGCTTCTTGAACTTCGCGAGTTCGGCCTTGGCGTCCGCGTCGTTCGGGTACTTCTTGAGATACTCGGTAAGCTTGCGGATCTTCTGGGAAAGCTTGACGTCGGGGATCGCGTCCACGCCCTTGCGGCGGATGCGCTGCTCCAGTCGGGCGATGGTCCCCTCCCACTTGTCCTTCTCTTCGCCGGTGACGAACCGCAGCACGGCGCGGGCGGCTTCGAGCTTGTCCTCGTCGGTCTGGGCGTTGGCGAACGCCTGCTTCGCCGAGCCCTCGTCCTGCATGTCCGCCAGAAGGCGGCGCTTCTGCTGGAGCGTCTCGTCGAGCTTCTGACGCTCGAGCTTGGGCAGCGCGGCGATGGCTTCCTCGCTCTCCAGGAGCTTCTCCGCCTCGACGTACTTGGCGTCGGCGGCCTGGAAGTCCTGGTTCTCGCGGAGTTCATCCGCCTCGGCGACCATGCCGGCGTACTTGATCTCGAACTCGCGCCGGCGGGACTTCTGCCTGTACGCCTGCATCCGCGAGCGCTGCTGATCGTTGAGCAGCAGATCGGAGGTGCGGCGTTCGAGATGCCGGCGACCCTCGATGAACTGCCCCTCGTCGAAGAGGTTCTCCGCCTCGGCGATCGCCTCGCGGAACTGCCACGTCGCCCCGCGGTCCCGCTCGATGGTGGCGATGTTCTTCTCGCGGGCGCGGGTCCATTCGTCCATGTCGTCGCGTTGCTTGCGCGCGACCTTGGCGCGCTTGCGGGCCTCCGACAGCGCCAACGCCGCTTCGTTGAAGCCCTCGGCCCCCTCGGCCGAGGCGATCAGCCGTCGGGCCTTGCTGATGGGCACGAGGATATGCGCCTGGGCCGCTTCCTTAGTGGTCGGGTATTTCTGCTGGACTTCCTCGAAGTGCTTGATGGCGGCGTCGAACTCGGCCTTCTGGTAGGCGTCCACGCCGTGGTTGTAGATCGCCCGCGCCTTGGCGACCAGTTCGGCGTGCTCCCTGTTCCGCTTGACCACCAGGACGGTGACCGTTCCGAGAATGCCCACGAACAGGATGATCAGCAGCGTCAGCTTGGTCTTGAGCGAAAGTTTCTTCTTGGGCACCGGCGCCGTCGGGGCCGGGTCGGTCCCGTCGGGCTCGCCCTCGTGCTCCCCGCCGGGGCGCTGCGGGCTCGCGGCGCCGGCGGGCGGACCGGACGGGCCCGGACGTCGCGGCTTGCCGGTACGACCGGGCTCGAGCTGGAGTCCTCCGCCGCCCTTGCGCCCGGGCTTGAAGGCGGTGCGGATCGCCAGCCCGAGCTGTTCCATCGTCTCGAAGCGGTCGTGGATGTCCTTGGCCATCATCTTGCTGACGATGTAGGACAGCTCTTTGGGCGCCTGCGGGTTCACTTCGTGCACCGGCGGGGCCTGGACCTGCTCGTTGGCGTGCCACTTCATCCAGCGGACCGCCTCGGCCTGCTTGTCGCGGACGATCTCCTCGAAGATCTCGTTGAACTTCTCCCGCCCGACGAGCATCTCGTAGGTGATCATGCCCAGCGAGTACATATCGGCCCGACCGTCCACGCCCTCGCCCTCGAACAGCTCCGGGGCCATGTACTTCGTGGTCCCCAGCGGCATGGATTCCTCGCCGGTGAGGCTCGCGGCGACGCCGAAGTCCATGATCTTGGGGCGCAGCCCCTCGGCGATGATGAGGTTCGCGGGCTTCAGGTCGCGGTGAATGATCCCCGCGCGGTGGACGTCGTGCAGCGCCGAAGCGAGGCGCCAGAGGATCTGGAGCACCGCCTTGGACTGGATCGGCTCGGGGTTCTCCTGGAGGACGCGCTCGAGCGTGGGCCCGTCGATGTACTCCATGACGATGAACAGCCCCTGCTCGTCCTCGACCAGTTCGTGGATCGTCACGATCACCGGCTGCTCGGCGCCGAGACGGGCGAGGATCTTCGCCTCCTCGCGGAACCGCTCCATGAAGCGCGGATCCTCCGCGAGGTGCGAGGAGATCTGCTTGATCGCCACGTGCCGGTCCAGCAATTCGTCGTAGGCCTTGTAGACGATGGCCTGTCCGCCGATGGCGGTGCGTTCCTGAACCACGTACTTCCCGATCTTCGTGCCCTCGGGCAGTCCGACCGCCGATTCTCTCACTTCATTCGCCATCCAACCATCCTCGGCCGACGCCCTGTGGGTTCGCGGCCCGGCGCCGGCGCTTCCGTGCGCCGATCAGTCCGTATACAACTCCTTGTCCACCTTGTCCCGGATGCCTTCGTTGGTCAGAACGCAGGTGGCCTCGACTTCGGTTCCATACTCGTTTTCGGCAAAGCCCAGATCCACCCCGCCGGGCATTTCGAAAAACAACCGCGCCGCGTAGGGCACGGAGAGATACAGCGTGTGCTTGACCTTGACGCGGATGTCCTCGTGCGGCCCGTAGCGGCTGCCGCCCTCGACGGGCGGCGCGATCGTGACGTTCGTGTAGTCCCGCGCGTATTGCAGCTTGCGGCGGAGGCGCTCGTCCAGCCAGCCGGGCGGGTCTTCGCCGTAATCCTCGAAGAGCTGCTTGAGCCCGTCGGTCAGCGTGCCCGCATCGGCCTGCTGCACTTCCTCGGCCCCCGCAGAAATCGGCAGGACGGCCATGACGGCCGCATGCTTGATACGCTCGAACTTCTGCGACAGTTCGCTGGCGAGCATCACGTTGCGGGGCTCGTTGTCGGCGTCGATGGGGATCGTCACGATCGCGCTGCGCGCAGCGCAGAACGCGGCGTAATGCACGCAGATGTTCCCGCCCATCAGCAGCGACGACTGTACGAGGATCAGCACCAGCATCAGCAGAATCGGAATCACCGCCACGAACTCGATGAGCACCCCCCCGGCCTCGGCGCCGCGAACGGGACGCCTGCGACGCCGCGTCAACAGCACGCCCAGCCCGCCCAACAGGACGATCGAGCCGAGAAAGACCGCCGCCGCGCGGAGGAAGCTGCCGCTGACCATCGCCCGCGCCATCCACGGCGCCCCGCTCGTGCGGGACCACCACAGCCCCCCCGCGTACAGCCCGGCCGCGGCGCAAAGAACAACCGCCAGGGCGCCGAGCAGCTTCCATCGCCTGCTCCGGGCTCCCCTGCCCGCGTGTTGTCCGCGATCGAACATGTCTCTCTCCGGTCCGGGCGACTATCCGCCCAGTTCCCAGAGCACCAGTTGGCGGACCAGGGCGATTCCCGATCCGATGCACAGCGCCAGCCCGAACGGCAGCTTCGGGCTCTCCGGCGTGGCCGGGTCCGCCGGGCGTCCCGGGGACAGCGCC
Organism: uncultured Planctomycetaceae bacterium; assembly: GCA_964439555.1. GTDB lineage: Bacteria > Planctomycetota > Phycisphaerae > SM23-33 > SM23-33 > CAYTQL01. Next base: position 10,178 of record CAYTQL010000056.1, read on the forward strand.
AGCCAGAAAAACCGCCACAGGCGCCCGAGCGTCTGCAGCAGGATGCGGCGGCGGATCATCACCACCAGCGCCATCACGCCGGCGACGGCGAACCCGAAAAACATGCATTCGAGGGTCAACCGCCAGCCCAGCAGGGCCCCGACCGCGGCCATCAGCTTCGCGTCCCCGCCGCCGATCCCGCCGGCAAGCCAGGCGACCAGGAGCGGTCCGAAGCCCACCGCCAGGCCCATCAGCGAATGAATGAGCCCGTAGGCTTCCACGGCGCCGCTTTCGCTCGTCACGCCGTACACGCCGCCCAGCAGCGTATGCCCGATCAACCCGGCGGCAATCGCCGGGTAGGTCACCCAGTTGCGTATCTTGTGCGTTCGCACGTCCTGCACGGCCGCGATCACCAGGACCGCGCCCAGCAGCACGTACGCCCAGATTTCCCCTGTCAGCAGCGGCATGAGCACCTCAGCTCATGCCGCCGGCCGACAGAACGAAACTAGAGGTCATCCGGGTCGGTGCCTTCGCCGGCTTTGGCCTTCTCGTACAGGCCCTTGGCCCACTTCGAGATGTCCTCGAAGTACCAGATGATCACTGCCAGCAGGGGCAGCGCCACGGCGGCGATGATGAGGATGTACTCCAGCATATCGGCGCCCTGCTCGTCTCTGTGCAGCGCTTGGAGCTTCTTCAACATGGTCGTCTTCCTTCGGTCAGATGCTCAGGTAGCCTTCTCTCGGCGCCCGTCCGTGCTGACCGGTCACGGGAACGGGAGCGTTTCCAGGAATTGAACGAATCGGTAATGTTCCGCCAGCGTATCCAGCAGCCACTGGAACACGTAGATCATCGGAATCCCGAAGACCACCAGCAGCAGCACCCACTCGAGGGTGCTCTGCCCGGCGGCGTCGGCGTGCAGCTCAACGGCTTGTCGTAATGCCCTTCGCATCGGCCGGGCTTTCTTCAACCGTCCCGCCGAAGACGTCGGTCGCCTCCCCCCACGCCTCGTGGGCGATCCGCAACTTCGGCTCACGCTTGTACAGCGACGTGTTCCCGGTCCACTGAAGCGCCCCGGTCCCGTCGCGTCCGTGTTCGTCGTCCTTCAGTTCGTAGATGAAAACGTCCTGGAGCCGGTACTTCCCGTCGTCGCCGAGCGGGAGCACCTCGGAGACCTGCGTCAGCCCGCGGCGCCCGTCGTTGAACCGCATCACCTGGATGATCACGTCGATCGCCGAGGCGACCTGCGAGCGCAGGGCGTGCAGCGGCAACTCCACCTTGCTCATCATCGCGAGCGTCTCGAGGCGGTTCATCGCGTCCATCGGCATGTTTGCGTGCAGCGTGGACATGCTTCCGGCGTGCCCGGAGGTCATCGCCTGGATCATGTCCAGCGCTTCGCCGCCCCGGACCTCACCTATGATAATCCTATCGGGTCGAAGCCGCAATGAGCTTCGGAACAGCTCGCGGATCGTCACCTCGCCCCGACCCCAGCGGTCCGGGGTCCGCGCCTCCAGCGTCAGCACGTGGTCCTGCTGGAGCTCGAGTTCGGAGGAGTCCTCGATCGTCACGATCCGCTGGTGATGCGGGACGAAAGAACTGAGCACGTTCAGCAGGCTGGTCTTCCCGCTGGAGGTTCCCCCGGCCACGAGGACGTTCTTCTCGGCCAGGACGCAGGTGCGGATATAATCCCGGACCTGCCGGGTCCAGGAGCCGCTCTCGATGAGGTATTCGTCGTCGAACATGACCTTCGCGAACTTCCGGATGGTCATGCAGGTGCTCTTCTTGCTCAGCGGGTGGAGGATGACGT
>CAYTQL010000057.1:0-6006 GCA_964439555.1 uncultured Planctomycetaceae bacterium
AACTGCGTGACGACGCCGACTCCGAGCGGTTCAACACCTCGCTGGCGATGTACCTGATCATCCGCGACCTGATGGCCGATCTGAACGCGGTCGGCGGCGGGTTCATGAGCCAGCTCGAATGGGGCTCGGACCGGCGCGGGCTGCCCCTCCCGGTCGCCGATGCGATGGAGAGCCTCTTCAACTCCACCTTCGACCACAAGGGGCCCAAGGCCCCGGTCCCCTACGCCACCGAAGCGGACGTCCAGGGCCTGTTGACCATGCTGTTCATGACCTGGCTTTCCGGGGGCAACCCCCCGCTGTTCATGGACTTCCGCAAGGTCTGGGAACCGTGGGAAATCAAGCGCCTCGCCGGCGAGCTGGACATCGACGCGCCCGAGGACGCCCTCTGGGCGACCCGCGGATTCGTCGACGGGGACAACTCCGGCTCGGCGAGCTTCAACTGGGCCGCCATGCCCGGGACCTCGATGACCAAGACCATGCAGAACGTCTCGATGCCCCTGGCCGACGAGTTCTACTTCCCCGGCGGCGGCAACAGCGTGACCTTCGTGACCCCCGCCGGCATCGAGGGCGTCGCCGCCCGCATGGCCTACAGCTACGACGGCGACGCCTTCAGCATGATCTGGGACGAGGCCTGCACCACCGAGATGCCCGAGAAGCTCGCCCAGGCGGTCGCCGATACCTCCACGCCGACCTGGCCTCACACCTGGGTGGTCCCCAAGTACGCCACCATGGCCGAGTACAAGCAGTACGCCCCGGCCAACCACTTCCACATGACCTGGGACCTCGCCCCGGCGCGGCTGGAGCACTGGATGGACCTCACCGGCGTGATGAACCTCACCCCGTGGCAGCAGCGCCCCGGGTGGATTCCCGGCGTGGACCGTCCGGCGCCGCTGTACCACCTGATCAACGGCGGCTGAGCGGGAGGGAACGACCATGGCTGACGTGCTCGAACTGGCGAAGCAGTTGGGCAAGGCGGTGGCCGAGTCCGACCAGGCGAAGCGCCTCCGCAAAGCCGAGGAGACCCTCAACGCCGACGGCGGTCTGATGCAGACGCTCAAAGACTACCGCGGACAGGTGGAGAAGATCGCCGAGCTGGAGCAGTCCAACTCCCCCGTCGAGGTCGAGGACAAGCACCGCCTCGAACAGCTCCAGGGCGAGCTCTACAGCGCCGACGCCTTCAAGGAGTACACCGCCGCCCAGGCCGAGTTCGCCGACCTGATGCGAAAGGTCAACCAGGCGATTCAGTCCGAGATGGCGGGGTAACGACAACGGCGAAACATCAAGTTCCGCGCGCCAGATCCCGAACGGCGCCCGCATTCGGGTCTGGAATCCGGCGCTGGTCGCATGGCGCTCACCTTACGCCGCCGTTTCCCCCCGCCTCCGCGGTGGCGGCTTCTCACACGACCGACCGGTTCTCGTCCTCGTGGTCTTCGTGCTCCGCCTGGGAGCGGTCCTCGTCGCGGCGGCGGTGGTTGATGCCCAGCTTGGCCGCGTACAGGCGGTAGACGTCGTCCGGCTCGAGCCCGAGCAGTTGGCAGAGGCTCATCCAGAAGAACAGCATGTCCGTCGCCTCGACGCGGGCGTTCTGGAGGTCGCCCAAGGCGTACTGGCGCCCCTCCCGCGCTTCGCGATACCAGTGCTTCCACGAGAGGCAGTCCTGGAGTTCCTGACACTCGGCCGCGAGGGCGTCGATGTAGTTCTTCAGCGCCCGCCCCACCTCGACGCGGAGCGGGTGGGCCTCGCCCAACTCGCCGGCGTCCTCCAGCTCGCGGAGCCGACGCCCCAGCGCGCGGGTGTCGAAGCCCACCTTCATGTTGAGCTGCCCCTGGAGCGGCCAGAGGTCCTCGAGCGACTCGCAACGACTCTCGCGGTCCGGGGCGGTCATTCGTCCCACCCCATATTGGTCACCGAGGAGCCCTCCGGCGGCTGGCCGGGGCGGATCTCGTACTGGTGGAACAACCGGGCGATCTCCGTCGCCTGCTTGCCCGCCAGCTCGCGCGTCAACTCGCCGGCGTAGGTCTCGGAGGCTTCATCGACCGGAGGCAGCGCGACGGGCGTCATTTCGTAGCCCTGGTCCGGCCCGCAATCCTGCGGCCAGAGACGTTCGGACTCCGGGGAGACCAGCCGCACCTCGGTCTGGATCATCCCGGTCCACAGCGAGGTCTGGTCGTGTTCCTTCAGGCGGAAGCTCTTGAGGTCGACATAGAGCACGACCTCCGCCCCGAGCTGCCGCCCCACCTCGCCGACGCGCATCTTCCCGAAGTCCGGCGCGCGGGCGACCAGCTCCATCAACCGGTCGTAGGAGACGACTTCCGCGGCGACGTCTTCCTCGATGAGACGTTCGTTGAGTTGTTCGGTCAGGGCCCGGCGGACGGGCTCGTAGTTGACCGTCTGGCGGAAGTCGTCCACGAAGACCAGCCAGGTCTTGCCCTTCGGGGGCTCGTAGACGGGGGCGACTCTCTCCGGCGGGGCGAACTGGGCGGCCACGTAGGCGAACGGGGCGCACCCGCCCAGGACGACCGCGGCGATCGCCGCAGCCGCCGCCAGCGGACCCCGCGGGCGGACTATCGATCGGACCATTTCTCGTCGTCCTTCTTCAGCGATTCGTGCTCGTAGAAGTTCCTTGCGACCAAGGAGGTGAAGATATCCACCGCCGGCCCGCGGACCTTGCGTTCCCCGGCGCTGCCGGCGTGGATCGTCGTCGCCTTCGGCGGGTAGACCGCGCGGATTCCGTCCTTGTGGTACACCAGGGCGTTCCCCTCGGGCAGGCTGGTATCGTAGACGCGGATGTCGCCGGTGATCCGCCCGCGGTACAGCGCGGTGCTGCCCGGCTCGCGGGTGCTGAACTCGGCGACGGGGACGTAGAGAACGTAGTCGGCGCTGAACTCCTCGCCGAGCTTCGTCTTGTCCATCTCGTCCCAGTAGACGTTGCGCATCTGGTAGGCGACGATCTTCTGCGGCGCGACGAGGTCGATCTTCTTGACGTTCGCCTTCAACCGGGCGGCCAGGCGGTAGGTCAACTGCCGCGCCGCGTCGGGGTACTCGTACTGGACCATCTCGCCGGTGTAGACCACCACGGCGACGCGCCGGTCCTCGAAGCGGTCGAACTCGGCGGGAACCGTCTCGGTGGGCTGTTCGGGCGTCACCACGTACAGCAGCGCCGCGAGGTAGTTGCACCCGCCGAGCGTCAGGGGAACCAGCAGGATCAGCGCCTTGAGGACTCGGGACATCGTGGGACTCCACACGTCAGGTTCGCTCAGACCGGCGGACCGGTCAGCACCTTGACCGCCCAGCCGACGACCATCGCCGCGCCCAGCGCCGCAGGCCAGTGGCGCAAGTGCAGTCGGTGCAGCACGGGGCGCCCGCCGGTCAGCTCCGCCGCGCCAGCCCCGGCCAGCGCCGCCATCCCGGCCAGGAGCACCAGGCCCATCAGGTGCGCCCGGGCGGCGGCGAGGACCCGCCCGTTCGCCCCGGCCGAAAGGGAGGTCGTCAGTCCGCACATCGGGCAGTACGTCCCCGTCCGCACCAGGAAGGAGCACGGCGGCCAGCCGAGCTGTTCGTGCGTGCCGTGCCCCGCCGGGTCCGGGCGGAGCGAGCCCGCGGCCGCCAGGACCAGCAGGACCCCGCAAAGCACCGCCCCGCCGCGCAGGTGCACCCCGTGCGGCGCGGCGACGCGGGCGTTCGAAACCGGGTTCGGACAGCGGGAGGGCATGGCGTGGTCTCGCACCGAGGCGCTATGCTAGCGAGCCCGCGCCCGGGCGGTCAACTGCGGATTTGCCTCGCTGCGCCCGTGCGGACCCGAAGGCGGCGCGCCCTCGGACGGCGTTTCGGGCGGCGCGGGGCGCCGGGGCGGCTCGGACGCCTCCGGCGGGAGGACTCCCGGCGAGCCCCGCGGGACCACCCCCGTCGTCGCCAGGAGCACATAGCCCCAGACCAGGATGCCCAGCAGCATCCCGGCCGCTCCGAACGCCAGTCCGGCATGGGCTTCTTCGAGCGTCCCGGGCGGGGCGAGCCCAAGTTCCACCCGCCGGTGCGCCCGCCGGGCGAAGAGCAACGCCAGCGGACCCAGCGCCAGCGCCGGGAGCAGCAGCGAGCCCCCCACAAGCGCCAGCGCGCCGAGCAGAAGCGCCGTGGTCGCCGACGTCCAGCGATCCGAGCGGAGTTCTTGCCAGTGCCGCTGCCCCGGGTTCACCCGCCCCCACGACCGTTCCACGCCGAACGGACCGCCCTTCCGCCCGGAGAGCTGCCGGTCGTACAACCACCGCCGGATCGGGTCCGAGAGCACGTGATACGCCTCGACGAGCTCCTTGAAAAGCCGATTCGCCTCGGCCGGGTTGCCCGGGTACTTGTCCGGGTGGACCTTGAGCGCCCGTCGCCGGTAGGCGCGCTTGATCTGCGCCGGCGAGGCGTTCGCCTCCACCCGGAGCACCTGGTAATACGTCTTCTCGCGGCGCCGCCCGGCCATAGTGCCCTCTCGCGTTGCCCGGGCATTCTACCGCGCAACGCCCGAGAGCGGGCGGGTTGGGTTGCCGCGCCGGGGGGCGGGGCGTATGGTACCGACTGGCGAGCAATCGAACCCTGACCAGGAGACTCCGGTGATCGCGCAGAGCTGGTTCTTCACGTGGCATCTCTACGTCCTGCTGCTGTTCCTGCTGAGTTTCTTCATCACCGGGACGATCCTCCTGCGCCGGGGAGTCGCCAAGCGTGCGGGGCGGCGCGTGAGCAAGACGGGCAAGGCGTTCGTGGCGCTGCTCGTGGCGTCGGTCGTCGGGGGGATCGGCGCCCTGGTGACGTACATGCTCGTCGATTCGATCGGGGCGCGGATGGATATGGAGTTGCTGATCCCCGGGTTGATCGTCGGGGCCGTCTGCGCGCTGTTCCTGGGGTTGCTCGTGCTCTACGCGATGTACTCCCTGCCGTTCGGGACGATCGTGCGGGCGGCGCTGCCGACGCTGCTGCTGGCGCTGGGGCTGGGGGTGGCGCTGGGCGTTCCCACCGGGCTGATCACGCGACACCAGCGCCTGCGAGCGGCGCGACAGGCGATCTCCGAGAACGCGTTCCTCAAGTACTACCTGCCGCGGATCAGGGAGTTCGAGGACAAATTCGGACGCTACCCCCGCGATCTCCAGGAGCTTGCGGAGAAGACCCCGGATTCGATCCCCCCGGCCAGGCCCGAGGTGATCTATCACCCCCCCGCCGGGACCGCCGACGCGGGCGACGCGCCGATCATCGCTTGCGACAGCGCCGAAGCCCAACTCGGCGAGGGACGCGTCTGCCTGCACGCCGACGGCAAGGTGCGCTGGTACGACGCGCAGGCATTCCGCGATCTGCTCAAGCGAGAGCAAAACCGTCAGTTCGCCGAGGCGCTCGAGGCGGCGGAATCGGGCGGGACCGGCGGGTCGTAAACGTCTGACACGCATGCACGTATAGCAGGTAGGAATGTGCGGATTCGCCGGGGAATTCGTCTACGAAGGTTTCGCTGATCTCGAACGGGCCCGCGCGATGGCGGCGGCGCTGGCGCATCGGGGCCCGGACGACGAGGGGGCGTGGCTGAGCCCGGATGGGCGCTGTGCTATCGGGTTCCGTCGCCTCTCGATCATTGATCCGCCGGGCTCGCACCAACCCCTCGTGGACCCCCAGGGGCAGATCGGCCTGGCGTTCAACGGGGAGATCTACAACTACCGCTCACTGCGCAGCGAGCTTGCGGGCGCCTACGCCTTCAGGACGGCCGGGGACGCCGAGCCGATCCTCGCGCTGTATCGGCAGCCAGGGGATGGGATGCTGCCTCGGCTTCGAGGGATGTTCGCCTTCGCACTCTACGACGCCCAGGCCCGGCGCCTCCTCCTTGCGAGGGACCGCCTTGGACAGAAGCCGCTGTGGTTCGCCCCCCTTCCGGGTCGAGTGTTATTCGCCTCGGAGCTGCGGGGGCTGCTCGAGCACCCGCATCTCGAGGCGACGCGCGATGACGCTGCTATAACGGGTTATCTGACAATGGGTTACGTCCCC
>CAYTQL010000057.1:6016-11934 GCA_964439555.1 uncultured Planctomycetaceae bacterium
CGGTCGGTCTTCTCCGGGGTCCGCAGCGTCCGCCCCGGAAGCGTGACCGCGGTGGGGGCCGATGGGAGATGCGACTCCCGGCGCTGGTGGACGCCGGCGGCCCTCGAGCCGCCCCGGGATCGGCGCGAGGCCCGTGAACGGATTCACAGCGTGATGCAGGACGCGGTCGCAGCGCGCTCCAGCGCCGACGTGCCGCTCGGGGTCCTGCTCTCGGGCGGGATCGACTCGGCCGTGATTGCCGCCGAGATGGTCGCCGCCGCCGGCGACGGGCGGGCCGTCCGGACCTTCACCGCCGCGATCGGCAGGGGCAGCTTCGACGAGAGCCGCGATGCCGAGAGGACGGCGAGGATGCTCGGGACGGACCACCGCACGTTGCGACTCGCGGACCCGGACGACGACCTGGTCCGCCCCGTGCTGGCGCAGTACGATCAACCGTTCGCGGACAGCAGCGCCCTGCCGACGTACCTTATCTGCCGGGCTGCCCGGGAGCACGTCAAGGTTGCCCTCGTGGGCGACGGAGGCGACGAAGCGTTCGGAGGCTACGACCGTTACCGCGCGTTGCGCCTGTCTCAACGCCTTAGCGTGGCGGGGTTTATGTGTGCTCGTGTCGCCGGCGCCCTCGCCCGGCCATGGGCGCCGCTGGAGGAACGGAGCCGGCTGAGACGCCTTGTACGCTTTGCCGATGCGCTGGGCGAGCCCCCCGCCGGGCAATACTTCCGCTATCGGGCGTTGTTCAGCGCCGCGGACCTCCGGCGGCTGCTGACGGAGGACTTCCTCACGGCGGTGGACGCGGAGGCCCCCTACCGCTGGTTCACGGAGATCTACGAGCGCGGCGACTGGGGGGACGAGGTTGCCCGCGCCCAGCAGCACGACATGCTGAGCTATCTCCCGGACGATCTGCTGGTGAAGGCGGATCGGGCGTCCATGTCGTGCTCGCTGGAGTTGCGTGCGCCCTTCCTGGACCCTGAGGTGGCCTCGCTGGGGCTCTCGATGCCTGCCGGGTGGAAGGTATCTCGCAGGCGCGGGAAGGTCATCCTCCGGGAGGCGTTTCGCGGGCGGTTGCCGCGCTCCGTCCTACGGGGGCGGAAACGGGGTTTCGGCGTGCCCCTGGGGGATTGGCTGCGGGGCCCGTTGCGGGCGATGGTCACCGAGACGCTTCTTGACAGGGGGTTCCTCGAAGCGGGGATCGTCCGTAGGGAGGCGGTGCAGGGCCTGCTGAACGATCACATGTCCGGGCGGGACGATCATCGGCACCGGATCTGGGCGTTATTCGTGCTGGCGGACTGGCTGTCGCGAAGGTGACGTCCTCTGTTCCACGTGGAACACTTGACCTGTGCCCGCCTTCGTGCTTCAATCTGTTCCACGTGGAACATGACGCTGCAAGGAGGCAAACCATGCCGACCGAACGGAAGCGACGCCTTGGACGGGGACTCTCGAGCCTGATCCACACCGAAAGCGAGGCGGATCAGCAGGGAGAGTACCGCGGGACGCCCCCCGCCGGTGCGGACTCCCAACCCGGGAAGCCTGCGGAAGTCTCCGTCGGGCGTATATCGCCCAATCCCTACCAGCCGCGGCGCGGCTTCGACCCCGAAGCGCTCGCGGAGCTCGCCGAGAGCATTCGGCGACAGGGGTTGCTTCAGCCGCTGGTCGTATCGCGCGCGGCGGACGGCGAGTACACGCTGATCGCCGGCGAGCGCCGACTGCGCGCCGCCCGCGAGGCCGGGCTCGATACCGTCCCCTGCATCTTGCGGGAGCCGTCCAGGCAGGAGATGCTCGAATGGGCGATCATCGAGAACGTCCACCGAGAGGACCTCAACCCGATCGAGCGCGCCCGGGCGTACCAGGAGGTCATCGACCGGTTCGACCTCACCCAGTCCGAGGTGGCCCAGCGGCTGGGCGTCTCGCGGCCCGGAATCGCTAACCATCTCCGTCTGCTGGACTTAGACGATAACACGCAGAGTCTCGTCGCGGAAGGGGCGCTGAGCTTCGGGCATGCGAAGGTTCTCGCCTCGGTCGAGGAACCGAAGCGTCGCAGGGCGTTGGCCAAGCGCGTTGTCCGGGACGGGCTCTCCGTGCGGAAGCTCGAGCGACTCGCGACCGCCCCGGCGAAGGACCCTGGCGGCGCGGGCTCAGCGCAAAGCGTTCCGGCGTATATCCGCGACCTCGAGGAGCGGCTGACCCAGCGCGTGGGCGCCCGGGTTGCGATCCGCCCCGGGCGGGCGAAGAACACCGGGCGGGTCGTGATCGACTACTACAGCCTCGAGGACTTCGATCGGATCGCCGGGGCCCTTGGGCTGGATGAGGCGATGTAGGGGACAGCGCGGCGGAATGGTCGGCAGACGTATGCGGATCGCCGCAGGCGTACGTCAGGCTTGATCGAGCATGTTCCGATAGTTTCGCGGCGGCTCGGCCTTGGCGATCACGGCGAGGGTGACGCGCTCGGCCCCGGCGTGGTGGAGCGTGCGAACGCATTCGTCGGCGGTGGCGCCGGTTGTCGTAACATCATCCACGAGCAGGACATGCGCCCCGGACAGCCCGTCGAGGTCGGCCGCGGCGAAGGCGTTCCGTACATTCTGGATACGCGCTGTCCGGGAGAGGTGCACCTGGGGCGGCGTCGCCCGACGGCGGCGCAGCTCGTGACCGAGCGGGGCGGCGACGCCGGCGGCCACGGAGCGGGCGAGCTCGCGGGCGGCGTCGTAGCCCCGGCGGATCCTTCGCTTCCAGTGCATGGGGACCGGGAGCACGACGTCCGGGGGCGTCTCGGCCGTGGCGGTTAGGGCGGCCTCCGCCAGCGTCCGGCCGAGGTATCGTCGCAAGTCCTCTCTGTAGCGATACTTAATGGCGTGAACGGCGGGGCGCAGCGGGGAAGCATAGGGACCGAGGCGAACGACCCGGGCCGCTCGCGGGAGCGGCTGGGGGCATTGGTAGCATCCGCCGGCGCCGGGAGGGGCGTGCGGCGCGAGGGTCGCGCCGCAGCGGGGGCAGTAGGGGAGCGAGACGAGTTCGAGGACGTCGCGGCAACACGCCGTACATAGCCCGGCCGAGTCGACCTCGCGCTGCCCGCACGACCCGCAGACGCCGGGGAAGACCACGTCGCCGAGCGCCCCGAGCCCGCGCCGCAGGAGCCCGCCGATCACGGGACCTCTCCGGAGACCCGGTCGCGCAGGGCCCAGGCGATGCGCATCAGATCGAGCTGGAACCGCCGCACCGGCGGGGGGGCCGTGGGGTCGAGGCGGGGAAGCTGCGGGGCTTTGGCGGCGACGACTTCGGCGCAGCGCAGCACTGTCAGCAAATAGGCCCGGTCGTCGTCGGGCACGGAGGGGTTCCAGAGCAGGTAGTCCAGGGCGGCGTCGCGCCGAACGTGCAAGGCGGCGGTCAGGGCCCGACGGCGCGGAAACTCAGGCATTTCAAGCAGTCGCATCGCCCGCCCGCGATAGGCGCCGTCGCCGAGGATCGCCAGGGCGCACTCGTAGGTCCCGCGGACGAAGAAGTCATCCTCCCCGCCGAGCGGACCCGAATGCCGGGAGCGGATGCGCTCGATCGCCTTGGTCCGCTGCCCCTCGCCCTCCGCCGCGAGGGTCAGAAGCATCGCCCCGGCCGCGCGCTCGTTGTCGTTGTAGACCGGCTCGGGTTGCTCGGCGACCGGGCGGGTCGGGTCGATCGGGGGCGGGAGCATCGCCAGGGCGAGCTCGAATGCCTCGCCGCGCCGCCGGCCGCGGGCGAGATGCCACGCGAGGTAGTCTCCGGGCAACGCCTTTTCGGAGCGGGAGACGGCGCGGACGTACTCGTCGGCGAGTCGCGACTCGAGGTCCCACAGTCCGACGGCCGCGGCTGCGGAGGGGAAGGGCGTGCCGAGCAGCGCGTCCCCTTCTGCGGGGGCGAACATCGCCGCCTGACGCAGCGCCTGGATAGACTCGCCCCGCCCCGGGGACGCCTCCGCGCGTTGGTTCCGCTCGACCTGCTCGCCCAGCAGGCGGGCCGCCTCGAGGCAGGTCAGCGGAACCGTCGGACCCCACAGCTCCCGGACCGCCGCCAGCGCTTCGGGCAGCGCGTCGATCGGCGTGCGGCGGATCGCTCCGATGGCCGCGAGTAGCTGCGTGGTGTAAACGCTGGCTGCGTCTCCTGTTACGTCCCTGAGCACGGGCAGGGCGCGCTTCTGGAGGACCTCGGTGGCGTTCGCCCGCCCGGCCGCCCAGATTGCCGCGGCCGGGGCGAAGCCGTTCGGCTCGCGCCGGGAGGCGAACCGTTCGACGGCGTCCCGTCGCCGCGCGTCGGGGAGCTCCCCGACGGCCAGGGTGCAAGCGAGCCGGTCGCGCCGGGCGGAGTCGTCGGTCGAGAGCATCGTCTCGATCACGGCGGGGGCGTAGCGCTCGGGGTCGAGTCGGAGCAGCGCCCAGGCGGCGTGGGGGGAGCGCCATCGCTCCAGCCCTCGTTTCAGCGCGTTCTCGGCGCCGCCGAGCCGAAGGAACCCGGCCACGAGGGCAGCGGTGGCGAACGGCTCGGCATCGTCAGCCCCGACCGGCCGGGTCGCAGGCTGCGTTGGTACGGGAGCCCGGGCGATCCGGCTGAGCACGTTGAGCACCGCCTCGCCATCTCCCAGTCGCCCGGCCAGGAGGGCGCCTGCCGAGACGGTGCGGGGGTCGCCGGCGTCCAGCGACGCGCGCATCGCTTGACGAATCCATGAGTTATCACGATCGGCGAGTATCCAATCGACCAGCATGCCGCGGCGAAGCTGGCGGACCTGGGCTGCGTCGAGCCCGCCGCCGGGGTTGATGAAGGTCCGCGCGCGGTGGCGGTCGAGGACGGCGGGGGGGCGCCCGGGGGTGCGCAGCCTTCCGAGCCGGGCCAAGGCGTCGCCGAGGGTCTCGAACGTGCGGGCGTTGTCGGCGCGGTTCAGGGCGCGGTCCATCCGCCGAAGCGTCGCGTCGGACATCCGGGCGGCGTAGACGAGGTACTCCCCGGCGAGCCGTCGCGTGTGGGCGGACTCGGCCCCGGCGTCGGCGAAGAGGCGCTGCTCGACGGCGCGGCGCAGGCGGTCGGAATAGGTTTCGCCGGCGAAGGCCTGGCCGATGGCGGCATACGCCTCCCGCCGGGGGGCGGTCGTGATCCGCCGCGCGAGGAGCATCTCCGAGACGAGCGGATAGAGCAGCATCGCCGCCGAAGCCCCGAGGATGATCGCGATCAGCGCGCTTAGGATCCGGCGCTGCCAGGGATGCTGCCGGAGGTAGACGCGCAGAGCTCCCATGCCCCGGAGTCTACGCCCGCGCCTCCGGCGGCTCAAGCGCCGGGGGCCGCCGCGGGGGACGAATCTTCGCATGTCCCCGGCGCCGGTGGCGTCGCCGCTTGACAGGGCGCGGGCAGAATCAGTTTCTTTCGCCCGAAATCGAAGGTTCTAAGCTATCCTTGCCGTAGTGGCGTCCGAAGGGCGTCCCCCGAATCCCGATGATCCGCCGCGTCGGGCTCGGAGCGTTTCTGACACCCTACGCAACCGGCGCGGCGTTCCAGAGCGACCTTCCCCGGCCGTGCTGTTCTCTTTTTCCCCGGCGGCGCGCCAGTCCCGCCGCAGGCGACGGCGGAGTTGGCGGGCGTAGAGCGACGGAACGGCGATGCCCGGTCGATTCGTCCCCTCGATGTGACCGCCGGGCCGGTAGCGGAACTTGAGCGGCTCGTCGCAACGCCGGCCGACCATCCGGGCGGCGGGGGCGTCGCGGACGACCCGCACAACCCGCACAACCCAAGCCGGCGCACCGGCCCGAAATTGCGTTCCCCGCCCGTCGAGCTTGCAAGCCGAGCTTGCAAGCCGCTTGTGGGCGGGGGTCTGATTTCATACAATCCGAGCTTGCCGTGCTAGGCGGGGCGCTAGCGGTGCCCTGACTCCCTCACGGGACGACCCGCAAACCGCTACAGCGGGGCCGAAG
>CAYTQL010000058.1:0-3763 GCA_964439555.1 uncultured Planctomycetaceae bacterium
AGCAGCTGGGCGTGCTCGATCCGGTGGCGAGCGCCGGGCGGCCAGTCGTCGTGGCCGAGGCGCTCGAGGAGCTGTGCGATGGCGCGGTCACCGAGCGCGTGGAACACGCCATGGATGCCGCTGGTAAACTCGCATTAAATCGCAAGAAGGTGATCGCGAAGAGGGTCAACACCTTCGCCCTCAGGGACGGACTCGCCGAGGAGGCCAAACTCCAGGGCGCCAGCTTCCTGACGCCGAGACACAGGGAGCTATACAGGATCTTCATGCGGAGTATCAAGGCGAAGAGATCCTGACTCCATTCCTTTCTTCAACCCCCTCTAGAGTCGAATGGATCCATGCGGTGGCTCAGTGCCATTTCGGTTGACCGAGGGCGGTCCTTGTTGTTTATCTGACGGATCAAAAGGGGGAATTCCTATGATCATTCTTCTCGTCTTCGTCGGTTTTCTGATCGTCGTCGCGTTCACCATCGCGGGCATCTACAACGGCCTCGTAAATCTCAGAAATAGATATAAAAACGCCTTCGCGCAGATCGACGTGCAGCTCAAGCGCCGCTACGACCTGATCCCGAACCTCGTGGAGACGGTCAAGGGCTACGCCGCCCACGAGAGGGAGACGCTCGAGGCGGTCATCCAGGCCCGCAACGGCGCCATCGCGGCCGAGGGGGTCCAGCAGCAGGCCGAGGCGGAGAACATGCTCTCCGGGGCGCTGCGGCAGTTGTTCGCCCTCTCCGAGAGCTACCCGAACCTCAAGGCGAACGAGAACTTCGCCCGCCTCCAGGAGGAGCTGACCAGCACGGAGAACAAAATCGCCTTCGCCCGCCAGCACTACAACGACACCGTCGCGGTCTACAACACCGCCATCCAGAAGTTCCCGAACAACATGCTGGCGAACATGTTCGGCTTCAAGCAGGAAGACTTCTTCGAGCTCGAAGAGCCCGACCAGCGCGAGGCGCCGGAGGTGTCGTTCTGATCGCGGATCGCCCGCTGCGGAGGGCGGACGTTCGCATGGCGAGGTCCGCCCGGGTCTGAATGGTCAGGCGACGCGTCCACGTTGCGTATGCATCGAAGCGGCGTCGGCGCCGGACGGCGGGAATCCGCGAACCGCAGTCCGCAACCGGCCGTTCCCGCACGAGCCCGCCCGGAGCACAGTTGACCCTGGAACACAGGAGCCTCCGCCTTCATGGCCGAAACCTTCCACACCCTCATCGCCCGCAACAAGCGAAACAGCATTCTGCTGATCGCGGTGTTCCTGATCCTCTTTGCCGGGCTGGGGCTGGTCATCGGGGCGGTCTGGGGCGGCGGGGACTGGGTCTTCGCGGCCACCGTCGCCGCGGCCGCGGGACTGGTCGCCTTCTTTCTGACGCTGATGAGCTACTTCGGCGGCGCGTCGGCGTTGCTGGCGATGAGCAACGCCCGCGAAATCCGCAAGCAGGACGACCCGCAGCTCTACAACGTCATCGAGGAAATCTCCCTCGCCGCCGGGACCCCGATGCCGAAGATATACATCATCGACGACACCGCGATGAACGCTTTCGCCACCGGGCGGAACCCCGAGCATGCGGCGGTGGCGATCACCCGCGGGCTGCGGGAGAAGCTCACCCGCGACGAGCTCCAGGGCGTGATGGCCCATGAGCTGTCCCACGTGCGGCACTACGACATCCTCTACGCGACCCTCATGGCCGTGCTGGTCGGTACGCTGGTGATGCTCTCGCATATCTTCCTGCGGAGCCTGTGGTTCGGCGCAGGGTCCCGCCGGCGTCGCAGCAGCAACCGCCGGGAGGGGGGCAACCCGGCGCAGTTGATCCTGCTGATCCTCGCGATCGTGCTGGCGATCCTGGCGCCGATCCTCGGGAAGATCATCCAGATGGCGCTGTCCCGGCAGCGGGAGTACCTCGCCGACGCCGGGTGCGTCGAGCTGACCCGCAACCCGGAAGGGCTGGCCGGGGCGCTGTCGAAGATCAGCAACGACCCGAACATCCTGGAATCGGCCAACCGGGCGACCGCGCCGCTGTACATCGTCAACCCGATCAAGAAGCTCAAGACCGGGGACGTCCAGAACCTTTTCAGCACGCACCCGCCGCTGAAGGACCGCATCGCCCGCCTGGTCGGGCTGACGCGGTAAAGCGTCCGGCGGGCGCCGCCGGAGAAAGGAAGACCGATGGCTCAGGGAACGCACACGATCGTCGGAGTGCACATTACCGACCGTCTGAAGGAAGCCGTCGAGGTCCAGCAGCACCTCACCGCCCACGGCAAGCAGATCAAGACCCGCCTGGGGCTCCACGAGTTGGACGAGCACCAGCTCAACGGGCTGCTGATCCTGGAGATGGTCCCGCCCGAGGAGGGCATCGAGAAGCTCATCGCCGAGCTGAACGCCCTCGAAGGCGTCGAGGCGCAGAAGATGACCTTCACGCACCCGGCGCCCTGAGGGGCGGCGCGGGTGGCGTAGCGACGGACGGCCGGCCGGCGCCGGCCGTCATCCGTCGTTGCTCGTCAGGTAATTTCGCCCAGCGGGCGGTACCAGATATTCCGGAACCGGACCTTGTCGCCGTGGTCCTGGAGTCGGAGCGGACCGGTGGGCTCGTGGGGCTGGTATTCCAGGCTCTTCTTGTGGGTGGTGGGCCCGATGAGCTCCTGGTCGTGCTGGACGACGACGCCGTTGAGCAGGACCGTCACCCGCGCGGGGCTCACCAGGCGTTCGCCGTCGAAGCGCGGGGCGATCCAGACGATGTCGTACACCTGCCACTCGCCCGGCTTGCGGGAGGGGTTGACCCGCGGGGGGTACTGCCCGTAGATCGCGCCGACCGTCCCGTCCGCATAGGTGGGGTTGTCGTAGCAGTCGAGGACCTGGATCTCGTAGCGGCCCATCAGGAAGACGCCGCTGTTGCCGCGTCCCTGGCCTTCGCCGGTGACCTCCGCGGGGCTGGCGAATTCCAAGTGGAGCTGGCAGTCGCCGAAGTGCTCCTTCGTCCGGATGCCCGAGGTCTTGGGCGCGACCTCCATCACCCCGTCGGCGAGCGTCCAGGGCGCTGGCTTGCCGTCGGGCGTCTCCCACCCGTCGAGGCTGGTCCCGTCGAAGAGCACCACCGCGTCGGACGGCGGCGTCCCGGGCGCCTGCTGCGTGCTGGGCGTCGGCGGGGCGACCGTCGGCGGCTGGGGACGGTCCTTGTCGTGCACTTTCCACTTCTGGCCGGGAATCAGCGGCGTGTCATCGTAGCCGGGCTTGTCGGTCACGCGGAAACTCCTTGTCGGGGGAACGGGTCATCCTGCATCGCATCGAAGACCCTATGATGCCCGGGCCCGCGTCGCTTGGCAAGTGCCCGGTTCTTTTCTTCTGCGCCTCGGGCGCCGACCCCTCCTGCACCGCGCGGCCCGGAACGCCGATACAGGGAGTATGCATGGAACGGGACATGAAGTGACCGGTTTCCTCTGCCGCTGGGCCCTGCTGGGCTTTGCAGCGGTCGTGACGGTCCTGTGGGTGGGCTTCGCGGCCGCGGCGATCCGGCCGGACCGGGTGGACAATACGCCCGTGGTGATCTCCGACGCCGTGGGGACGATCGGGCGTCCCCTGGCGGTCCTCGGCGCGGACATCCCGCGCGGCGGGGCCTTTCCCGGGCTGGCATACGGTCTCGATATCCGCGCCGGCGCGTGGGACGAGGCGGCGCAGATCGACCGGCTGCTGCTCTGCCGGCTGGGGCTTCTCGAGCCCGGCGTGCACCGCTTCACGCTCTACGGGCTGCCCTGGGGGCGTCGCGGAGACCTCCGTC
>CAYTQL010000058.1:3773-11931 GCA_964439555.1 uncultured Planctomycetaceae bacterium
GTCGTGCGGGTCATAAACCCGCGGCGCGGTCTGCTCTTGATCGACGCTCGCCTGCTGGACCTCGCCCCGGCCGCGGTGGGCGAGATGATCTCCGCGGTCGGCGGGACGGACGAGCCGGCGCTGTTTGTCCCGTCCGAATCGCTGAAGGACTACCGTCGCCTGCGCGTCCTCGCCCGGGCGACGGTCGGTGAGGGGGTCCCGCTGATCGCGGGCGATCCGGACCGCCCGTACCGCACGCTGGGGCGGGTCTGGCGGCGTGCGGGGCGGTACCTGCGACGGTCCACGTTGATCACGGGCGATGCCGAGATAGCCGAGTGGGCCGCCCGGCGGGGGATGCACGTTCACCTGCTCGGGGCCCGAAGCCGGGCGGACGGGGTGTCCGAGCATCGGGACGTCCGTACGGTGATCGCGTCGCTGCGCGGGTCGGGCGCCGGCTGAGCGGGCGGTCGCAGGTTGCTCCGACCCGCGGGCCGGCTAGAATGGGCAGGTCGGACCGGGCGGGAACCTCGCCCGTCCCGAGGCGTCTGAACCCCGAACACTCGCCGCCCTCCAATGCCGCGGAGTACCATGCTTTCGAGAACCGCCCGCATCGCAAGCGGATCGCTGGCCCTCATCGCCCTCGTCGCCCTCCACGCCCACGCCGAGACGCCCAAGGGCGTCCACCTCCGGAACGCCAAGAGCGTCGGCGTGCCCATCAGCCTCCAGGACGGCGGAAAGAACCCGTGGGTCCTCCAGTCGGCCGGGAACGTCTCCAATATGCCCAACCGCGCCTACAGCAACGGGATGCGCATCCAGGTCGAGGGGCGGGACATCTCCTTCGGGTCCCGCAAGCGCTCCCGGGACGGGCGCGAGGTGGAGTTCGGGCCCTACACACACAACAACCTGCGGCTCTCCCGCCGCGTCCGGGTCTTCGAGGAAGCCCCGCTCGCCCGGTGGCTGGAGATCGTCGAAAACACCAGCGATTCGGACCGCACCGTGCGCCTTCGCCAGTTGAACTACTTCTACTACTCCAGCCGCTCGCGCTACACCAGCAGCGGCGACGGGACCTTCGACCCGTCGGACACCGCCTTCATCACCACGCCGAGCAACTCGCGACCGCCGAGCATCCTGCACGTGGTGGCTACGGAGGACGCCGAGGTCCGCCCGAGCGTGAGCTTCAACAGCTCGCGCGTCTACATGAACTACTCGGTGAAGGTCCCCGCCGGCAAGACGGTCGTGATCTGCACCTTCCAGGGGCAGAACAAGAACGTCGGCGAACTCAAGAAGCTGATGAAGGACTTCAAGGCCCGGACGTACCTGCGGGACCTGCCCGCCTCCGCCCGGCGGCTGATCGTGAATATGAAGGTCCGCGGCGGCGAGGCGGGAATCGAACTGGACCGCAACACCCGCGCCGACGTCGCTTTGCTCGGGGCGAAACAGCCCGTCTACGGAACCGTCGCCAACAAGCGATACACGCTGAACACCCGCTTCGGCGAATACGAGATTCCCGCCGACAGGATGGTCGGCATGGCCGCGGCGTCGGGCGAGGGCGACGAGATGCTGGCGCTGCTCAGCGACGGGCAGGTGGTCCGCGGATCGCTCGGCGATCAGGTGCTCCGCCTGCGCCTCCGCAGCGGCGGCGAGTTGAAGATTCCCTTCGGCAAGATGCGTCAATGGTCGTACCGCATCACCGAGGACCGCCCGGAGGAGTTCGACTTCGACGGGCCCTACGTGGTGCTCAACGACGGCTCGCGCCTCGCCGTCGGCGCCGAGGAGTTGGACCTGAGCCTGCTGACCCGCCACGGGAAGGTCCCGCTGAACCACGAGGCGCTCTGCGAGGTGGTCCTGCGGGACGAAGAGAGCGACGCGCACTACGCCCTGTTCCGCAATGAATCCCGCCTGGCCGGACTGGTGATGCACGAGGACCTTTCGCTGAAGCTTCGCCTGGGCAAGACCAGCGCGGCGCTGTCCCGCGACCGGGTGGCGAAAATCGAGTTCGCCCCGGAAGCCGACGAGGTCGCCGCCCCCGCCCGCTGCGTGCTGAGCAACGGCGACACGCTCCGCGGCGTCCTCGGGGGGGAGGCGATCGCCCTCGAGACGCCTTACGGCGAGCTGGACCTGGAGTCGCCCACCGTCCGCGCCGTCACGGTGACCAACAAGCCCCGCCCCGGCTCGGCCACGGTGGAGCTGTGGGACGGCAGCGTGCTCCGCGGGCGGCTTTCCGAAGCGCGGGTGCGTTTCACCCTGACCCCGGGCCCGGAGCTGAAGCTCCACGTCGCCCAGATCAAGCAGATCGTCCGCACCCAGGCCCTTCCGCCCGAGGAGGTCCGCAAGCGCGTCGAGAAGCTCGTGGCCCGGTTGGGCGCGGAGAGCTACCAGGACCGCCAGGCCGCCACGAAGAAGCTTGTGGAGATGAAGGCCGACATCGTCCCGCTGCTGCGGTACTACCTGCGGACCAGCAAGGACCCCGAGGTCCGCAACCGGATCGACAAGGTCATCGACAAGCTCGGCGGTTCCCCCGCCGGGCCCGTTCCCCCGCCGGCCTTGGTCCTCCCCGCCCGGCGGCTCTGAAGCCGCCTTCGCGCGCCGCGGGCTTGTCTGGTACGATCCGCGTCGACGTTCCGCCCGCGACCCGATCCTGATGGGAGCCGTTCCGATGGAATGCAAGAAGGACGCGAATCTCGAATTCTGCAGTTGCACCTACCCCGGATGCCCGCGGAAGGGCGTCTGCTGCGAGTGCATCCAGTACCACCTCAAGAGCAAACAGCTCCCGGGCTGCTGCTTCCCGCCCGAGGCGGAGAAGACCTACGACCGCAGCTTCCGGGCCTTCGCCCGCGCCTGGAACCTCTAGGCGGCTCGCCATGCCCGATTCCCCCGATGCGCTGCGCCTCCGGCGCGAGGTCCCCGTGCGCCACGACGTGGACGTCTTCGTCGCCGGCGGAGGCCCGGCCGGGGTCGCCGGCGCGGGCGCGGCGATGGCCGCGGCGGGCGAGGGGGCCCCGCGGGCAATCGACATCCCGCACCTCCAGCAGAGGCTGCGGACGATGGGCGCCTACTTGCCCGACTCGACCCCGGCTGCGTAGCACAGCAGGTTCGTCATGATCCGCTCGGCGCTCCGCGGGTTGTACCCGGGCAGGTCGTAGACCCCCGCGCCGAGCAGCCCGGCCGTGAGGTCTTCGCGGCTGAAGAGGATGGGCAAGCGCGTCCCGCGCCCGACTGCCTCGATTCGCGGCTCCCTGCGTCGCGGGCCCAGGGTCACCGCGTAGTCCGGGCGGTAGGAGACCTTCTCGATTCGGCAGGGGCCCTTGAGGTAAAGCGGGTGGTCCGGGCGGATACGCAGGCGGACGCCGTTTTCCGGGAGGGGGAGCACCTCGGCTTCGAGCGACTTGATGAAGTCCTTCGACCCCCCGGCCGCGTCGGCGATCAGCGTGCCCCCGGCGGCGAGGAACCGCCGTAGCGCCGCCTTGTCCGCCTCCGGGAGCGTGAACCGCTCCGTCCCGGTCATCGCGGCGACGGGCGTCTTTTCCGCATCCAGCTTCGCGGCGGGTTTCGGTTCGCCCACGATCAGGCGGATGCGGTGCTCGGCGCCGATCCGGCGGGCGAACCGCTCCCACGCCAGGGGTTCGGGGTCCGGGTTGCCACCGTGGGCGATGCGCGCCAGGCGGATCGTCGCGACGGGGCTGAATGTCGTCCGCTCCGGCCAGCGGCGTCGGGCGGGGTCCAGGTAGCGCCCGCGGTCGGTGACGAAGGCGTAGACGTTGCCCATCAGCTCGAACCACGGGCGCCGCGCCTTGGAGGGCCCGAGCTGAAGCGCCAGCGAGACGTCCTTCGGCGCATGCAGCGCCAGAACCCGCACGCCGTTGCGCACGCCCATCATGCCCACCGGGGCGGGCGAGGGGTACTGGAGGCGGTTGACCGGGTGCTTCTCGTCGAGGCGTTCGAGCGGGTACTCGGGGAAGAGCCGCTTGTAGAGTTTCGTCATGTCCAGCGTGAAGTCCCCGTTGCTGCACGCCGCCTCGGAGAAGATCCGCCCCCCGCGGAGCACGTAGCGGCGCAGGGCGGCGAGGTGCGCATCGGAGAAGGAGACCGGTCCGGCCCCGGAGAGATACAGCAGCGGCGCTTCGCCGAGGTCGCCGTCGGCGCCGACGACCTGCCAGCTCGCGGGCTTCTCGAACTTCAGCGTGATCCACCGCGCGGCGTTGGCGGCGTCCAGCGGGCGGGTGTTCCACTTGCCGGCGTAGCGGAGCTTGTTCAGGAAGACCGGGTAGCTGCCCCGCGCCAGGAACAGCGTCGCCAGCCCGGTCTGGCGGATGCGGTTGCCCAGGCCCCAGGACCCGTCGGAGCGCTGTTCGGCCAGGAGGTTCCGGGTGGTCGCGGCGTACCAGTCCACGCCGCCGAGCGTCTTGAGCCCGCTGGCCATGCCCACCCGCTGGAGGCAGAACAGCCAGTAGTAGTACCACCCGATGCCCTTGCGCGGGTTTTCGTCGGCGGCGAAGTTCCGCTCCAGCCACTTCGTCGCGTCGGTGATGGGTCTCGCGGCCGCGCCGGGGGCGCAGCGCGCCAGCTCTTCCCCGCGAAGCCGGTCCCGGCAGGCATACAGGGTCGCCAGCCCGGCCGCGGTCATGGACCCGTAGGTCTTGACCGTCGGGCGTCCGGAGATCTGCCGGTAGCCCCAACCCCCGTCGGGCTGCTGCTGGGTCGTCCAGTACCGCTGGACCTTCCGCCAGTATTCCGGGGGCGTCTCCAGCCCGCGGCGGACGCCGGCCTGGACGGCCATCGCGGCGAAATGGGCGTTGGAGTTGTCCGGTCGGCGGTCGTCGGCCTTGGCGGCCGGGACGTAGGTGTACCCGCCGTCGTCGTCCATCGCCTCGATCAGCCAGGTCACGTCCCGGCGGAGGCGTCGGGTGGCGGCGTCGGTGTCCAGCGCGGCGAAGGTGCACGCCCGCATCGAGACGGCGTAGACGCCGGTGAGCTTCGCTTCGTCCAGCCAGGTGATCGCCGCGCGCAGGCGGGACTCCGGTCGCGGCTCGACGCCGGCGGTGAGCAGCGCGAAGGTCGTCAGGGCGGTCCGCCCCCCGAAGCGGGGGTTCTCGGGCGGGTACTCGTGGCGGCTCTTGCCGTCGGGGCCCAGCGTGCCGACGAGGAACTCCCGCGCCCGCTCCAGGGCGTCCTCCACGCTGCGCCCCCCGGCGGCGCAGGGACCGCCCGTCGCCAGCAGCAGGAGCATCAGCAGGGCGGCGGGGCGGTTCACGCGGTCACTCGGGCTTCCAGAGCATGAGAATCTTCGGGCTCGTGAGGTCTTCGATCACCTCCGCGTCGAGGATGCTCTTCGAGCGGACCATCCCCATGCGCTCGAACAGCCCGCGGGAGGGGCTGTAGCGGACCACGTGCGGCTCGTCCAGCGACGCCAGCGACGCCGCCTCGTCCAGCGCGTCGTCGAGGTAGCCCACCTCGTCGACCAGTCCGATCTGGACGGCCTCCTCGGACACGAAGACTTCGCCGTTGAACGGGCGGATTTCCTTGAAGCGGACCCTCTTGCCGTCCTCGTCGGTCATCGTGACCTGCTCGGAGGTGATCTTGAGGCGGTTGCCCCGTCCGGCGCGGACCACGTCCTCGAATTTCGCCTGCATCCGGTTGAGCATCTCCAGCGTGTTCTCGCGGATGCGCGGGCTGGGCTCCTCCCAGTAGTTGATGCCCATCTTCCACCGTCGGGCATGGGAAGAGCGGATGGTGACCACATCGATCCCGTTCTCCTCGAGCAGCCCGTTGGCGTTGGGGATGACGCTGATCACGCCGATGCTCCCGGTGACGGTGGTGGGCTCGGCGAAGATCGTCTCGGCCGGGGCGGAGATGTAATAGCCCCCGCTGGCGGCGACGCCGCCCATGGAGACCACGACGCGGCGCCCGAGCTCGTCGCGGATGGTGCGGATCATGCGGTTGATCCGGTCGGCGGGGGCGATGGGCCCGCCGGGGGAGTCCACGCGGAGGACGACGGCGCGGATGTTCTCGTCGCCGCGGACCACGTCGAGGAAGCGGCGGAAGCGGGCGGAGGTCTGCCCGGAGATGGTCCCGTGTACGGCGTAGACCGCGACCACCTGCGACTGGTTGCCCTCGCGGATGACGTCGGAGTCGAGCCCGCTGGCTTCCCCGGCCTTGAGGAGGATCATCAGGTCGATGCACAGCAGGAGCAGCAGCACGAAGGCGGTGATGAACACGGCCCGGAGGATCCACCGCCAGCCCTTGCGCCGCTTGGGCGGGTTCGTCCACCAGGGCGGGGGCGGGTAGGCGGCGTATCCGGCGTTCTGGACGGGCGGCGGCGTGGGCCCCTGCGGGCCGGCGGACTGGTCGGACATCGCGAGTCTCCCGTTGCGGTTTGAGGGCGTCGTATGCTCTGGTTCGCGCCAGGATGCGCGTTCCGCGCCGACGCAGTTTACCCAAACCCGCCCGGGCGATTCCAGCAGCTAGGGGACGCCTTGCGCCGGGAGGTCCCGCCTCAGGCGTTCCGTCGCGGCGGTCGACGGCTGGGGCGCCCCGGGGAGGCGGTAGATCGAGACGATCAGCGGGGCCTCCTCGGCGTCCCCGGGCGGTTCGCGGATCAGCCGGCCGCCGTAAAGCATGTGGGCGTGGAGTTCCACGCCGTGGTCCTCGAGCCTCTCGATCAGCGGATGCCCCGGACGGCGCCCGGCGTCCAGGCGGCGGATGACCGGACCGGCCAGCTCCGCCGGGAAGCCGTAGCTGCTCGCCAGGCGGGCGATCTCGTACCAGTCGAACCACAGGTGCGTGATTTCCGCCTTCCGGAGCCGGCGGAGAATCTGCTCCGGCGTGAGCCCGGCCCCGATCCACTCGGCCAGTGGGTGGGGGTCGAAGGCGGTCGCGTAGACCGTCCCGGACGGGAAGTAGTACGCCCGCGCCTCGCCGATGAGCATCACCCGCGCCTCGGGCCCCAGCGCCCAGGCGTGCTCCTGCGGCGGGAGCTTCGTCGCCACCTGCCCGGCCGAGTACGGCCAGGTCATCTGCCCGACGACCTCGCGGTCGCGGATGCGCTCGGCGGCATACAGGTTCGCCCCCAGCAGCACGCACAACAGGAGAAGCCCGGGGATCGCCCAGCGGCGGCGGGCGAGCATCGCGGCCGGGCCTTCCCCCGCCAGCAGCGCCAGCGGGCCCCAGGCGGGCAGGAGGAACCGCGCGGGCATCCCGCGGGTGAAGGCGATCCAGACAATAAGCTGCACGGCGACAACGCTCGCCGGAACCGCCGCCCCACGCCACGCCGAGGCCCGCGGGCGACGGAGCAGCACCATCAGCCCTGCGACCGCCGCCGCGGCGATCAGCGGTCCGAAGCGCCCGAAACGCAGAAATGTTTCGGCGAGGCGCTCGAGGCGTGAGGACCGCCGGGGCGGGGTCCAGTCGGGCGGCTCGGGCACCGGCGGACGGAGCTCGGCCGCGTGGCCGTCCCGCCAGCGGCGGGCGTTCTGCGCGTCCCAGTGGGGCGGGGCGCCGAAGAGGCTCGTGCCCAACGGGAAGACCGGGTTGCCGACCTGCACCGCGTTGCGGGCCAGCCACGGTGCGAAGACCGCCATCGCGACGCCCGCGGCGAGCGCCGCATCCCTCCACCGACGCCGATCGCGCCCGGCGAGGAGCAGCATCGCCGCCAGCACCGGGCCCGCGACGAACCCCACCGCCAGGTACTTCGTCCCACAGGCGGCGCCGCAGAACAGGCCGATCAGCGTCGCGACTTTCCCGCTGCGCCGGTCGAGCCACCGCCGCAACCACAGCAGCGCCAGCGTCAGGTACAGCACGCTTGCCAGTTCGACCATCGCCAGCCACGAAATGTAGAGCACCCCCGGCGCGGTCGCGAGGATCACCGCGGACGATCGCCCGCGCCGACGGTCGGTTCGCCCGAGCAGCGCCAGGACCGCCAGAACGCCGAACGCCCCGTGGAGCAGCTTGGCGGCGTACACGCCGTCGTAGGCCCCGCCGAGCAGGACCATCCCCAGCAGGTAGAGCATCTCCACGCCCAGCGGGTAGAAGCCGTAGACATTGTGCGGCAGCGCCTGGATGCTCCCGCGGCCGAGGTACTCCCGCGTAAGCTGGAGGTGGTATTCGAGCACGTCGTAGTAGTCCGCGTTGGCAGCGCCGATGAAGCGGGGGGGTCTCATGGCGCCGGCCAGCCAGAACCCCG
>CAYTQL010000059.1:0-5692 GCA_964439555.1 uncultured Planctomycetaceae bacterium
CTTCGACTGCGCCTTCCGCCCGGCCAAGGGGCTGCGGTCCATCCAGTACATGGGGCACATCCGGATGATGGCGGCCGTCCAGCCGTTCCTCTCCGGGGCGATCTCCAAGACGGTGAACATGCCCACCGAGGCGACGGTCGAGGAGATCAAGAACGTCTACGTCGAAGGCTGGAAACTCGGGCTCAAGGCGGTGGCGATCTACCGCGACGGGTCGAAGCGCATCCAGCCGCTGAACACCTCCGGGGAGGCGAAGAAGACGACCCTCGCGGCCGGGGAGGTCGCGGTCACGCTCGAGCAGCTCGAGCAGGCCAAGCGGACGCCGCACCGCCACCGCCTCCCGGCGACGCGTCCGTCGCTGACGCACAAGTTCGACGTCGCCGGGCACGAGGGCTACCTCAACGTCGGGCTCTTCGAGGACAGCTCGCCGGGCGAACTGTTCATCACCATGGCGAAGGAAGGCTCGACGGTCGGCGGACTGGTCGACGCCTTCGCCACCGCCATCAGCCTCTGCCTCCAGTACGGGGTCCCGCTGGAGGACCTGGTCAAGAAATTCTCCCACCAACGCTTCGAGCCGGCGGGGATGACCTCCAACCGGAACATCCCCTTCGCCAAGAGCGTGGTGGACTACATCTTCCGCTGGTTGGGGATGAACTTCCTCGAGCAGCAGCACAAGGGCGGATCGATTGGCGCCCACGCCGCCGGCGGCGGGTCCGCCGGGGCGAACTCCGGTAGCGCAACGAGCACCCCCCGGCTCGAATCGGACACCAAGGCAGCGCCCGAGGCTGTCAAGGACGACGAATCCTCGGAACCTGGACGCGCCGAGGCCTCGGACAAGGACGTCTCGAGGCCCCTCGGCGCTTTATTCAACCGGTACGTCGGATCGGAAACCGGGAAGCAGAACCCACGGGGCGCGAGCAAGGGCGGCAACGGCGGGAATGGTACAGCTTCGGCCGCAAAGACAGCCCTTCGCCTGGCCGTCAGCGAACGCGTTGCCGCCTCGCCCCGGTCGATCGACCGTATCGACAGCCAGTTCTCCCACTACCAGGAGGACGCCCCCGCCTGCGATACGTGCGGCTCCATCACCGTCCGCAACGGGAACTGCTACAAGTGCTACAACTGCGGTTCGTCGCTCGGGTGCAGCTAGAGCGCCCGCTCGCGAAGCCGGACAACATGCGTTTCATAGCCGTCTCGCGACCGCCCGTGTAAGAGGCTGGATTCTTCGATCCCCGGCGGACGCGAAACATGGGGGTTCCACGGATGGAACGCCCGGAAACCGGGCGGCGACCCGGCCACGGCAGGCTGTGGGTCGCCCGCCCGCTTTTTGCGATTTTCCGATTTTTCTTTGGAACGCAGGTCCCGCCCCGAACGTCATAACGACATGAAAGCGGGCGTTCCCGGGGACCGCGGAACTCGCCGAGAAAGATCGGAAAAAAACCCAGAATTATCCTCAAGCGTGAAGTCCCGCCGCTCCGAAGATACAATGCAGTGATGAGATGAAATGAGAATTGTCCGCTGCACCCGTGATGGTACAGGTCTCCCTCCGCCTGTATCGAGTAACGGATGCGGCTAGTTACGGCGATGCCGAGGTCTCCCTCCGCCTGGGCGTCGCCTTTTTTTTGCGCTGATCCGGCCTCGTTCGCCCTGCCGTCCCTTCGTCAGAAACCGTTCAATCGGTTCATCCCTGCATTGCTCGTGAACATTCTAGCCTCCGCAGACGCCGCAGGCGGGGTTCGGGGGCGACATGCCGGGCCGAGGGGAACGCAGTCCTCCGCCCGGGCTCGGCTTACGCACGAGGTGAAATTTCTTCCCGAAGCGGGTATCCTGTCCGGACACCCAGAGAAAGCCGGGCAATCGCACTGTCGCGGCGCGGGCATCCTCGCCGTGCACCCTCCGGCCAGCCTGGCCGTGGTAGTCGCTTCCCGGCAACCCACGGGCGAGACGCCCACCCCGCGGAAAAAGGCGATTGTCCTGCAGTGAAAGGACCTGCGATGGACATCACGCGCGGCAAGGTATACGCCGTCGGCGAGAGCATCGACACCGACCAGATCATTTCCGCGAAGTACCTGACCTACAACCCGGCCGACCCGGAGGAGCGCAAGTATTTCGGGATGCACGCCATGAGCGGCGTGCCCGAGGAAAACGCCGGTCTGCCCCAGGGCGGCACGCCGTTCGTCCGCGAGGGCGAGTTCACCAGCGACTACGCCGTCATCCTCGCGGGACCGAACTTCGGGTGCGGCTCCTCCCGGGAGCACGCGCCGCTCGCAATCGCCGAAGCCGGCTGCCGGGTCGTCGTGGCCGAGAGCTTCGCGCGGATCTTCTTTCGCAACAGCGTCAACGGCGGGTATCTCGTGCCCCTCGAGACGCCCGAGCCGCTGCTCGGGGCCTTCGCCACCGGCGAGCAGGTCGAGGTGGACCCCGAAGCCCACGTCATCCGCAACCTGGACCGCGATACGGAACACCCGCTCCGCCCGCTGGGCGACGCCGCGGAGATCGTCCGGGCGGGAGGAATCTTCGACTACGCCCGCAAAGCCGGCATGCTCGAGCGCTGATGGACCGCGCCCGGGACCTGGCGATCCGCGAGCACCCCGACGGCGCCCTGCTGAGGGTCAAAGCCGTCCCCGGCGCCTCGCGGGACCGCATCGCCGGCGTGCTGGGCGATGCACTGAAAGTCGCCGTCTCCGCCCCCGCCGAGAAGGGCAAGGCCAACAAGGCCCTGGCCCGGACCCTCGCTGAAGCGCTCGGCGTTCCGTCGAGGGCGGTCTCGGTCCACGCCGGGCAGGACCGCCCGCGCAAGGAGTTCCTGGTCGAGGGGATGGGCCCGCCCGGGCTGCGCCGGCGGCTCGAAGCCCTCTGACCGTCCCCGGCTCCATCAGCGCCCGGGCGACGCGGTGGCGCGTCCTACGGCCCGGCCGGGGTGAGCGTCTCGATGAGCCCGCGGGCGGCGTCGTTGAGGGGGCGTTTCCTGACGAGTTTCCGGGGGCTGTCCGTGCGCCAGTTGCCCTCGATTTCCACGCGCGTGGCGTTGCGGAGGATCGCCGTCGCTGCCCCCGCCAACCGGCCGAGGAAGGGCACGTTCCGCAATGAGCGGAACGGAGCGTAGACGACGCTCGCGCGGAGGTACGAGCCCGAGAGGTCGAGGTACGCCGGCGGGTCCTTCTCCACCACGCCCGCAAACAGGGGGGCGGCCAGATCCGCCTCGCGGACGTAAACCACCGGTCCACGGAGGTCGAACGCGCTGGTCACGTCGAACGGACCCACGGAGCCGAGCCTGAGAAAGCTCATGATCCGGCGGACCCACGGCACCCCGGCGAGGTCCACCTTGCCCCCCGCCGCCGCGCCGCGCCCACGGAGCCGTCCCAGCGCCGCGCCCCGTCCGTGGAACTCCACCCACCCGGCGCCGACGCCGCTCTGCATTTTCACCTTCGGCGCGACCGCCGCGGCCAGCGCGGGCACGTCCAGGTTGCTTCCTTCGATCCGACCCTCGTACCCCGCGATGAGCCCCTCCCCGGCAGGCCCGAGTTCGATCTTCGCCCGCCCCTTCAGTTCACCGGGACCGACGCGGACGGCGAGGCGATCCAGCGTGAGCCCCTCCCGCGTAAGCACGAACCCGGCTCGGGCATTCCGCAGGATCAGTTCGCCCGGCACGCGGACGTGCAGTTCCCCGGCCGCGACCGCCCCCTCCAGCGACGCCGCCCCACCGCGACGCAGGAGGCGGGCTTTGACGATCGGTTGATCCCCGCCGACCAGGAACGCGCGGGCCTCGGACCGCCCCTCCCCGCCGCGGACCTCGAGCACGTGCGCGTCGTCGGCGCGTCTCAGGTCCAGGCGGAACGCCTGGTCGATCAGCGTCGCACCGTCCTCCCCGACCACCCGAAGCCGCAGCGTGCGCACCGCCGCAAGCTCCAGATTCGCCAGGCCTTCCCGCGGGGTCAGCTCGGGCGGCCCCGGAAGAACCGGCGGGCGGATCGTTCCGTCCTCGACGTGCGCGGTGAGCACCAGTTCCTCGACGCGGGCCCGGCGCAGGGCGGGCTCCGAGCCGGCCAGTCCCGCCACGTCGAGGGACATCCCCTCGGCCGCGAGCCAGGTCCGCCCTTGCTCATCGGACAATGACAGGGCGCTCAAGCGGACCTGCGAATCCAGGGAGACCTCGACCCGGCCGACCTCGACGGGACCGGCCCAGTACTTGCTCAGTTCCTCGGCCATCCGGGCCCGGGCCATCGCCGGGACCCCCCAGCACCACGCGGCCGCGGCCAGCACGACCGAGACGATCAGCACAATCAGAAGGATGAACAGGATGCGTCGCATCAGGTGTGGTTTCGACTCCTCGGAGGGCCCCGCCCGCAACGAACATACCGTACAATGCGTTGGGGCACGGGATGTTGCGTCGCCTGTTGGACACGCCCGACGCTTGCCGGTTCGCCCACGATGCGTAGAATCTTGCGCCATGAGAGCTTCCGCGTCCACTGTCTGCGCCCTGCTGCTGCTCGCCGGCTGCGCCGCTCCGCCGCCCGGGGCGATCGAGCTGTCCGCCCCCGACGGGCCCGTCGAGCCGTCCTGGGAGCACCTCGCCGAGGCGCTGGCGGAGTTGACCCGGGACGGAGCGATGCTGGACCGCCCGCGGCGCGCAGGAGCGGCCGCCCTCGAACGTCAGCTTGCAGCCCTGGAGCACTGGGGCCCGGCGTCGACGCCCGGGCAGTTTCCGACCCGCCGGGAACGCCTGGCGTGGCAGCTCAACGCGCGAACGGCGTGGGCGATGCGGCTGGTCCTCGCGGTTGAGGAGGAGGACGAACTGCCCGAGCAACTCCCCCGGCGGATGCTGGAACGCCGCCGCGTCCCGCTGGACGGCGCGATGCGGACGCTGGAGCAGATCGACGCCGCCATCGAGGAACTCGGCGGATGGAAAGCCCTGGCCGCGACGCCGGGAGTGCGCCCCGAGCGCGCCCCCCTTCCCCCGGCGCCCTTCGCGCCCGACGGGCTGCCAGAGCAGTTCGACGCCCAACTCGCCCGGCTGATCGACGACGAGGCCCGGCTGGTTCTCGACTTCGAGCGCCGCGCCGTCCGCTATCCGCCGGTGCTCTGGCGGGCGCGGGGGGCGATTCTCAACCGTCACGAGCGTCTCTACGGCGTCCGCGTCCCCCTGCACACCGCCCTGCGTCCGCTGGTGAGCGGTTCGGCCCGGCGACGCCTCCAGGAAGCCGTCGGCTGGCGGGATGCGCCGCGGACCCCGAGCGACGAGATCGCGCTGGAGGAACGCGGCTGGCGCTGACGCCGCCCGGTCCGGCGACGTTCGCCCGCTACGAGCCCTTCCGTCCGCGCGGCGTCTTGCGGGTCTGCCGGTCGTCGCTGTCGACGCTCTTCTCGCGGAGAATCTTCCTGGCCTTCTTGATGTCCGCGACCTTGAACACGCCGGTGGTCCGTCCGCCCGGGGCCCCGCCCGAGGCGTAGGCGTAGGTGATGTTGACGTGATTGTCCGCGAGCTTCTGGGCGATCGAGGCGAAGGAGCCCGGCTCGTTTTCGAGCTCCAGGACCATCACCTCCGTCTCCGTCCAGCGCTCGGAGATTCTCTTGAGCACCTCGCGGGCCTTGTCCGGCTCGTCGCAGACGATCCGCAGTGCGCCGTGCTCGCCGCTGTCCATCAGCGCCAGGGCGGTGAGGTTGATTTTCGCCTTCGCCAGCGCGCCGGTCACGGCCG
>CAYTQL010000059.1:5702-6873 GCA_964439555.1 uncultured Planctomycetaceae bacterium
CGGGAGTTCTTGTAGCCGCAGTGCTCGCTCCACAGCGCGCCGGTCACGGCCGCCAGGACGCCCGGCTTGTTGATCAGGTATACCGAAAACTGGGTCTCGAGTTTCATGATGTCCCTCTTTCCTTTCGCGAGCGGTGTAGTCTATCCGCACCGCGCGGTTCCGGCAAGCGACCGTCCGGGCGTTGACAAGCGCCGCCGGGGCGCGGATTCTGTGGGCGAAAGGAGCGACTGCGTGGGCAAGGCGGCACTGGTAACCGGAGCGAGCCGGCGGATCGGACGGAGCATCGCCCTGGCGCTGGCCGGGGACGGGTACGACGTCGCGCTGCATTACCGCACCGAATCGGGCGACGTCGCCGAAACGCGAGAGCGGATCGAACGCGCCGGGCGGCGCTGCGCAACGCTCCGGGCGGACCTGACCGAGCCGACCGGGCGGCGGGAACTGATCGAGGCGGCCTTCGACGCTTTCGACGAACTCTGCGTGCTGGTCAACAACGCCTCGATCTTCGAGCCCGGGAGCTTCGACGAGACCGACGAAGCCCTCTTCGACCGACAGTTCGACGTGAACTTCAAGGCGCCGTTCTTCCTGACCCAGCGCTTCGCCCGCCGCGCCGAGAGCGGCTGCGTGGTCAACCTCCTGGACGTCCGCATCGCCCGGACCCCGGAGACGTACTTCGCCTACACGCTCTCGAAGAAGGCCCTCGCCGCCTTCACCGAGATGGCCGCGGTCGCCCTGGCGCCGGCGGTGCGGGTCTGCGGCGTCTGCCCGGGGCTGATCCTCCCGTCGGTCGGAAGCCGCCCGGGGCTCTTCGAGGAGCTTGTCCCGCGCGTCCCGCTCCAACGGCGAGGCCGGCCGGAGCAGGTCGCCGAAGCGGTGCGCTCGCTGATCCGACAGGACTACCTCACCGGGCAGATTCTCTATGTCGACGGCGGCGAACACCTGCCGGAGTAGCACAACAACCGATGACCGCAGAGGCCCCGTGCCTCCACGATGAACCCGCAACGTCAGGAACGTCCATGTTGATCCGCATCAAGAACCTTCGGGCCCGAACGATCATCGGGGTCCACAAGTGGGAACGCGAACGGCTCCAGGAGATCACGATCAACCTGGAGCTGGAGTTCGACGGCTCGGCCGCGGCGGCCAGCGACGACCTGGCCGAGACGGTCGACTACGC
>CAYTQL010000059.1:6883-11926 GCA_964439555.1 uncultured Planctomycetaceae bacterium
TGAAACGCCGCCTGCTCGCCGAGTGCGAGGCGTCCGGTTTCCGGCTGCTCGAGCGTCTCGCCGGGCGATTGCTGGAGCTGGTGATGGACGAACCGCGGGTGCAGCGGGCGACGATCGAGATCGACAAGCCCCACGCCCTGCGCTTCGCCGACTCGGTCAGCGTCGTCGCGTCGGTGAGTCGGTGAACCGGGCGGTCGTCGCCATCGGGTCGAACATCGAGCCGGAAGCGAACCTCCCGGCCGCGATGGGGCGCCTCGCCGAGCAGTTCGGGCTGCTGGCAAGCACCCGCCCGGTGCGGACGACGCCGATCGACCGTCCGGAGCAGGCGGACTACCTCAACGCCGCCGCGCTGGTCGAAACGCCCCTGGACCGCCCGAGAATGAAGCGGAAGCTGCGCGAGATCGAAGCCCGCCTGCATCGCGTGCGGTCGGCGGACAAGTGGGCCTCGCGGACGATCGACCTGGACATCGTCGTCTGGAACGGGCAGATCGTGGACGAGGCCGTGCGCACCCGCCCGTTCCTCACCGCCGCGGTCCGCGAGTTGTGCCCCGAGGCGATCCTGTAGAGCAGGGCAGTCGCAATCTCCCGCTCTCTGTGGTAGTCAGGGCGGGCGGGCAGTTTCACTGACGTCGACGGCGAGCGGACGCTGATCGGCGCTGCGGCCGCATTCGAGGCGGGGCGAATCGACGCCGATCTCGACGCGACGATCAACCGCTACGTGGACTTCCTCTCCTCCCTGCCCTTCCCGGACAACCTCGACGCCTCCCGCCGGATCACCCTCCGCTGCGCCCCTGCCGGTCCCGACGGTCGCCGCCTGCGAGCCGAGCTACGCCCCGGATATGTGGCGCGGGCCGGTGTGGGTGAATATCAACTGGCTGATCGCCAACGGGCTGGAGCGGTACGGGTTCACCGACGACGCCGCGGACCTGCGCCGGCGGACCGTCGCGGAGATCGAACGCTGCGCGGCGAAGTACGGGACCTTCTTCGCGTTCTTCGACGACCGCCGCGAGCTCGACCCGCCCGAGCTGAACCGCAAGGGCGAGTGCAACCCCGCCAAGAACCCCTTCCACCAGGTCTTCTTCGACTACGGCTGGACCGCTGCGCTCTACGTGGACATTGGTCTGGTCCGGCGTGCGTCCGTGAAGCGCAACAGGCGGCGATAGCCCGCCCGACAACCCGCGACGACGGCCGGGCAGACATGCCCGAGCTCCCTGGTGACCCGCGGGCTGCGGACGACCCGGCCGGAACAGCCCCGCGCGCTACCGCACCGTCAGGAGGAATTCCATCAGTTCGAAGCCGCGGGGGATGTGGAGGTCGCTCTCGGCCGCGTGGGCCTCGGTGAAGGGGCCCTCGACGACCGACTCGATCCGCTTGCCGGCGACGGCGAAGGGCGCCGGCTCGCGGGTGTGCGTGCGGATGGAAATCGGCGTCGGATGGTCCGGGAGCACCAGGATCCGCCAGTCTTCCCCCTCGCGCTTGAGCCGCTCGAGCAGCGGGCCCACGATGTGCCGGTCGATCTCCTCCAGCGCGCGGACCTTCCCGGCGACGTCGGCGTTGTGCCCCGCCTCGTCCGGCGCCTCCACGTGCACGCAGACGATGTCATGGTCGTCCAGCGCCGCGCACGCCGCTTCGCCTTTCCCTGCGTAGTTGGTCTCCACGAAGCCCGTGGCCCCGGGGACCTCGATGATGTCCCACCCGGTGAGCTTGGCGAGCCCGCGGACGAGGTCGACGGCCGTGATCGCAGCGCCGCGCTTGCCGTACCGCTCGGTGAAGCTCGGCATGGTGGGCATCTTCCCGTGCCCCCACAGCCAGATATGCGTTGCGGGGTTCTCCCGCAGGTCGCGACGGACCTTGTTGACCTCGTGATCGGCGAGGACGGCGTGGGAGCGGTCGATCAGCGTGCGGAGCGTCTCGGCGCCCTTCTCGCCACCGGGCAGGTGCTCGGCGATCGGCCGGGAGAGGATGTCGTGCGGCGGCGTGGTCCGCACATCCACCGGACCCTTGTAGGTCATCAGGTGGCGATAGGCGACGCCGCGGTGGAACTTCACGTGCGGGCCTCCGAGCACGCGGTTGAGTTCCGCGATCAGCTCGCCCGCTTCCTCGGTGCTGATCCCCCCGGCCGAGTAGTCCTCCATCCGCCCGTCGACGATGGTCACGAGGTTGCAGCGGAAGACCCACTCGTCGGCGGCGATCTGGAGCCCCTGCGCCGCGGCCTCCAGGGGGGCGCGCCCGGTGTAGAACTCCCGCGGATCGAACCCGAGGACGGACATGATCGCCACGTCGGACCCGGCGGGCAGGTCCCGGGGGACGTTCTTGACCGTGCCGATGCGCCCGTGGGCGGCGATCCAGTCCATGTTCGGCGTCCCGGCGGCCTCGAAGGCGGTCTTCCCGTCCAGCTCCTCGATCGGTCCGTCGGCCGCCCCATCCGGAATGACGATGGCGTATTTCATGACCAAAAGCGTAGCGAAAACGCCCGCGCGGGACAATGCGCTGCGCGGAGGTGCGGGCTATCCCCACTCCTCGTGCTCGTCGACGATGCCCAGGAGGACCGATTCGTCGCGGACGGTGTCGAGGGCGTCGATTTCGGCCAGGGCGCTGCGGACGTTGCCCTCGATCGCCTGGTAGGTGGTGATGACCACCGGCACCGCGGCCGCGGGGCTGTGCGGCTCGTGCTGGAGGACCGAGGAGATGCTGATCTCGTGCTTGCCGAGAATCGCGGTGATCTGCCCGAGCACGCCGGGGTGGTCCTCCGCCTGGACGCGGATGTAATACCGCGAGCGGATCGCCTCCTTGGGCAACTGGTTGGCCGGCTCGGTGCGGTCCGCCCAGAGCCCGAGGGTGGCGAACTGCCTCGGCGCGGCGCCGACGGCGATCGAGGCGATGTCGCTGACCACGGCCGAGGCGGTCGGCTCGCCGCCGGCGCCGCGGCCGTAGTACATCGTGTGCCCCACCGCGTGCCCGTAGACGCTGATGGCGTTGAACGGTCCGGAGACCCACGCCAGCGGATGTTCGACGGGGATGAACACCGGGCGGACGCGGAGGGAGAGCCCCTCGTCGCGGGCCTGGGCGACCGCCAGCAGCTTGATGACGTAGCCCAACTCGCCGCCGTAGTGGATGTCGCAGAGTTCGAGCTTGTCGACGCCGGCGACGGGGATGGCGTCGAAGTCGATCCGCCGCCCGAACGCCAGCGAGGCCATGATCGCCAGCTTATGCGCCGAGTCCACCCCCGCCACGTCGAGGGTGGGGTCGGCCTCGGCGAGCCCGTCGCGCTGGGCGTCGGCGAGGACGTCGGCGTAGGGACGCCCGAGCTGGGTCATCTCCGAGAGAATGAAGTTGCAGGTCCCGTTGACGATGCCGTAGAGGGCGTCGATCCGGTTGGCGATCAGTCCGCCGCTCAGCGGTCCGATGATCGGGATGCCCCCGGCGCAGCTCGCCTCGAAGGCAATGCTCACCCCGTTGGCGCGGGCGAGGGCGTACAGCTCGGGCCCGTGATGGGCGAGCAGGGCCTTGTTGGCGGTCACCACGTGCTTTTTCGCGGCCAGGGACTTCTTGATGATGTCGCGGGCGATCGTGGTCCCGCCGACGAGTTCGACGACCACGTCGAGTTCGTCGTCGTCCAGCACCGCGTCCAGGTCGTCGGTGAGCAGAGCTTCCTCGAGCCCCAGCTCGCGCGCGTGGGTGAAGTCCACGTCCACCACGTATCGCAGATCCATCCGCACACCGACGCGCCGGCGCAGCAGCTTCGCGTCGCCCGTCAGCAGTTTCGCCGTCGCGCCGCCGACCGTCCCGCAGCCGACCACGGCCGCGCCCATGCTCTCTCGCTCGCTCATACGCACCTCGCGTTTCGTGAAGAGCAGCAGATCGTACGGACCGCGACGCGCCGGATCAACCTCGGCGGTTTGATCGCCGAGGTCAATCGCATTCTCCCGCGACATGGGCGTCTCGCGCATGCGCGAGGCGGTCACGCGATTGCCCTGCACGGCTGCCTGCGCGCCTACTCCGCCAGGTCGTAGCAGACCAGTCCGCTGCGGGTGCGGAAGATCAGCCGCCCGTCGGCCGCGGTAGGGCTGGTGGAGTTCGCCTGCGGCGCAGGCCAGTGCTCGCCGAGGGGGCGGAAGTCCTCCGGGTCGGCGTTGTAGTACGTGAAACCGAGGCGCCCGGCCCCGCCGTCGGTCTCCTTGACGAGCCGCCCGCCGGTGAGCACCAGCGAGCCGTAGGCCTGGTGGGCGGGGGCGGCCGCGACGATTTCGCCGTCGCGCAGCCGCACGCAGAGCAGGCGGCGTCGGCGCTTGGGCGTGAAGTAGGCGTACCCGTCGGCGATCGCGGGCTGGGCGGCCGGAACGTCGCAGTCCGCCTCGAGCGTCCAGAGCCGCCGGGCGCCCTCCGGGGAGATCGCGAAGCACGCCGCCCCCTTGCCCTTCCCGCCGGAGCAGAGCAGCCGGTCCCCGGTCACCGCCAGCCCGACCCCGCCGGCCTGGTCGTCAAGCTGCCAGAGCACCTTGCCGGTCCGCGGCTCGATGCAGACCGCACCCCGCTCGCCGCCGACGGCGATGATGTACTCCCGCCCGTCGCGGCGCCAGCGGACGGGCGTGCCCCACCACGCCTGGCAGCGGTCGAGCCGCCAGAGACGCCGCCCGGTGTCCGCGTCGAACCCGACAAGCCCGCAGCCGCCGCGGTCGCGCGGGCCGCGATAATGCTCCACTTGGTCGTTGCAGACCACCACGCCGTCGGCGAAAGCGACGCTGGAGCCCCAGTCGCGGTTGAAGTACCCCACCGAGCGCTGACGGTGCAGGGCCCGGCGGTAGTGCTCCTGGGACGCCGCCCGGGGCCCGATGTTCGATTCCCACACCACCGCGCCGCTGCGGGCGTCCACGGCGTAAACCCGCCCGGCCGTGCCGATGGCGAAGACCTTGCCGTCGGCGACGCAGGGCGTCAGCAACCCGCCGGTCTTGGTCCAGGCGTTGAGGCTCAGGCCCTTCTGCCGAAAGGCCCGACGCCAGAGCGTCCGCCCGGTGGCGAGGTCGAAGCAGTGGATCACGTCGT
>CAYTQL010000060.1:0-11881 GCA_964439555.1 uncultured Planctomycetaceae bacterium
CGGCGATCTGCTCCACGCAGCGGTCCTGGGCGTCGGTGAGCTCGAAGGGCAGCCGGGCGCGGATGCGCCGGTCGATCTCCCCGGTCAGCGGAAGCGGGTGCGCCGGCTGGGAGACCTCCCGCATCCGCGTGATCGCGATGCCCAACTGCATCAGGAAGCACTCGTCGTACGCGAGGCGTCGCCGGGCGGACGCCCATTCGTCGCGGTCCTCGGGCTTGTGCATGGCCGCTACGGCCGTGGGGCGGGGCATGAGCCCGCGTTTCCGGCGGTAGTCCTCGGGCAGCGACTCGCGCACCAGCCGCCGCGCCTCGGGCAGGACGTTGCGGACCACCCGCCCGATCATCGCGCTGGTCAGTCCCGCCCCGGCCGGGTAGACCGGGAGCAGTTCGTCGCGGTCGAGGTCCGCCCCCGCGGGGTCGTAGAGCACCTGAAACTGGGGGTTGATCAGTTGGAGATGCTCCCGGTAGACGCTGACCTTCCCGCTGACCGCCAGGTGCATCCCCGGGACGATCCTGTCCCGCAGGTACCCCCCGTGGAACCACTTGACGAAGACCCAGCCGGTGGCGTCGGCCAGTTCGGCCTGGAACCACGGCTTGCGGGAGAAGGTGTTCTCCTCGACACCCATCACCTCCCCGGCGACGGTGGCGGCGGGTTCGTCGCCTCGCAGCGAGCTGATGGGTTGGGCCTGGCGGCGGAGATCGTAGCGGCGCGGGTAGTAGCTCAGCAGGTCGCCGACGGTCTCGATGCCCAGTTGGGCGAGCTGCTTCGCGCGGGCCGCACCGACGCCGCGAACGTACTGCACCGGCGTGTCCAGCTCCAGGTCCGCCACGCCGCGCCCCGGGCTACTTTCCGCCTTCGTCGAGCGGGATGCGAATTTTCACCCCGGCCGGGAGCTTGCGTGGGTCGGGATCGAGCTTCGGGTTGGCTTGGAGAATCTCCCGCCACCGCTTGCCCGTCCCGTAGTACTGCTCGGCGATGCTCCAGAGCGTGTCCTTCTTGCGGACGGTGTGGATGACGAAGTCGGCGCCGATCGAGTCGTCCGTTGCGTCCGTTTCCGTTCCGGTATCGACTGTCGTATCCTCCGCGTCCGACGGGGGATAGCTGACCTCGGCGGTGTCGGCCTCCCAGTCCGCGCCGGCCGGTTCGCCGGTTCCGTAATCGGTGGTCGGCACGTCGTGGGTGGGGGTGAGGGTCATCTCTCCGTCGGCGGTGTCGTCCGGGGTGAGTTGGTCCACGCGCGTTTCGTTGTCCACGGCCGTGGTCTGCGGACCGGGAGTCGGCTGTTCGCACCCGGCGAGGGCGAGGGTCGCTGCGGCGAGAGTGAGCAGGATGAGTCCCATGGCGGAGTCCCTTTCATTTATGGTCTGAAGGATGATAGCAGGGACGCCGCGGGTCCTCAAGCGAAGCCCTTGGTCGCTGCAGGGGTTTCAGCTATAACAGGTTTGCGGAGCGGCGTACGCTCCGCTTCGCTGCCCCTGATGCGAGGTGATCGGCGTGACTTGTTCAAGACGATGGTTTCTTCCCGCGTGTGTGCTGCTCCTGGCCGGACTGGCCGCAGGCGACGATCGCGCGGAGAAAACCTCCGAGCCGCTCCCGCGCGGGGCGGTGCGGCGTCTGGGGTCGCTGCGCTTCCTGCACGGCGGACCGGTGCGGAGCCTGGCGATCTCCCCGGACGGGAAGACCATCGCCTCCGGGGGCTACGGGAGCGTCTCCAAGGGCATCATCCGCCTGTGGAACGCCGAGACGGGCATGCAGATCCGCGCCCTGAAGGGGCACGGGTACGGCACCTACGCCCTGGCGTTCAGTCCGAACGGCAACTGGCTGATCAGCGGGGGCACCGACCGGCACCTGACGGTCTGGGAGGCGAACACGGGCAAGAAGGTCCGCGACATCAAGACGGCCAGTAACGTCGTCGACGTGGCGGTGAGCCCCGACGGGCGGCTGGTCGCCGCGTGCAGCGGGAACCGGGTGCAGTTGTTCAAGCTGACCGACGGGAAGAAGGT
Source organism: uncultured Planctomycetaceae bacterium (assembly GCA_964439555.1). Taxonomy (GTDB): domain Bacteria; phylum Planctomycetota; class Phycisphaerae; order SM23-33; family SM23-33; genus CAYTQL01. The sequence goes on from CAYTQL010000060.1 coordinate 2,004, forward strand.
CCGGGAAATCAAGGGCGGGCTGTACTGCGCGTTCGACCCGAAGGGCGAGCGGATCGCCGCGGCCAGCGGGTACGGAAAAGGGCACGTCAAGCTCTACCGGGTCTCGAACGGCAAGGAGCTTCGCAGCTTCAAGACCCCCGCCCGCGGGTACGGGGCGGTGACCTTCTCGCCGGACGGCAAGCACCTCTCGGTCGGGACCCTCATGCACGGGCGGGGGAACCCGGCGCAGGTCTACCAGTGGAACGCGGAGACCGGCAAGCTGATCAAGAAGTTCAAGGGCGGCAAGGGCAATACCGTCGCCCTGAGCTACAGCCCCGACGGGAAGCTGCTGGCCAGCGCCCACTACGGCGGGACCGTCCGCCTCTGGGACCGGGACGCCGGGAGGCTTCGCCAGAAGATGGACGCCGGACGCAGCTACGCGCGCGGCGTGCTGTTCAGCCCCGACGGGGCGAAGGTCTTCGCGGCCGGGCACGACGGGGTCATCCACGCCTTCAGCACCGAAACCGGCAAGGAGCAGTTCGAGGCGGTCGGGCACCGCGGGGCCGTCCGCACGGGCAAGCTCATCGACGGCGGCGCATACACCGCCGGCATGGACGGGACGATCCGCCGCTGGGACCTGAAAACCGGGAAGCTCATGAAGACCTTCGCCGGCGTCGAGTACCCCTCCGACATGGCGATCTCGCCCGACGGGACGCTCTTGGCGCTGGGCGACACCAACCACGACACGATCCGGATCGTCTCGGCCGAGAACGGCCGGAAACGCGGGCAGGTTTCCGACAAGGGGCTCCACCCGCTGAGTCTCCGCTTCCTCAGTGCCGAGGAGGTCGGCGTGGTGGGACGGACCGTCCTGGCGCGGGTTTCGGCTCGCGGGAAGCTGCTGGTCAAGAAGTCCCGGGGCACGCGGCTCAACGCCGGGAGCGGGGCGATCGGCCCGGAGGGGGCCTATGCGGTCTCCACCGTGGGCAACGCCGTGTGGCTCTCCCGTTTCCCGGACGCCCGGACCATCCTGGCGCTGCCCCTGCAATCCATCGGCCGCGGGCGGGCTGTGAGCTTCGGGCCTCTCGGGCAATACGTGGCGATAGGCGGACGGGGCGAGTCGGGCATCTTCGAACTGCTCTCCGGCGAGACGATGGAAACCTTCGAGATCGACCGCCGGAAGCGCCAGTACTGCATGGCCGTGTCGCTGAACCCCACGGGCGAGTACCTCGCCATCGCGGACAACCAGGGAGAGATCCGCATCTGCGACGCGGTGACCGGGAAGGTCCGCAAGCAGTTTGCCGGGCACCGCGGCGCGATCCCGGAGATCGCCTGGTCGGCCGATTCGACGAGGCTGATGTCGGTCTCCTACGACACCACCGCCCTGGTCTGGGACACCTCGGACCTGCGGGTCGGCGAGAAGCCCCGGGCCCGGGTGCCCGCCAAGCAGCTTCGCAAGCATTTCGCCGCCCTCGCCTCGGCGGACGGGAAGGACGTGTACCACGCCAGTTGGGCCCTGGTCCGCGCGGGCGATTCGACGGTGGACCTGCTCGATGCGCTGCTCGAGCCGGCCGAGATGGAAGACCCCCAGCGGATTCGCGACCTGATCGCGAAGCTCGACGCACCGCAGTTCGGGCAGCGCGAGCAGGCCTACGCCGAACTGGCGAAGCTCGGGACGACCGCCGAGCCGGTCATGAGGCGGGCGCTGAAGCGCGTCATCAGCCTGGAGACCGAAGCGCGGTTGAAGAAGCTCCTGGACGCCCTGGCCGATCCGCGGACCCGCCCGCCGGAATCGCTCCGCCCGTTGCGAGCGGTGAAAATCCTCGAACGGATCGGCGGGAAAAAGGCGAGGGAAACGGTCGAGCGCCTTTCGGAAGGCGCCGCCGAAGCGCCGCTGACTGTCACGGCCCGCAGCGCGCTGGAGCGGATGGGCGCCCGCTGAGCCGCTCGCTCAGCGTTCCTCCCAGCCTTGTGCGCCGATGAGCTTGACGAACCGCACCCCGCCCATCGAGCGCCGCTCGAACCGGTCCCCCTTCCGCTCGACCACCACCAGTTCCTGCATGTGCTCCGAGCCGGCGGGGACCACGATCCGCCCGCCGTCGGCGAGCTGCTCCATCCACGCCTCGGGCACCTCCGGGGCGGCGGCGCCGGAGATGATCCGGTCGAACGGGGCGTGTCGGGGGAGCCCGAGGCTCCCGTCGTCGCAGAGGACTTCCGCATTCTCGACGCCGACCCGGTCGAGCGCCTCGGCGGCGCGCTCGGTCAACTCGGGCATACGCTCGACCGCCCAGACGTACTTCGCCAGTTTCGCGAGAATACCCGTCGCGTACCCGCTTCCGGCGCCCACGTCGAGCACGCGATGGTTACGCTGCACCTCCAGTTGCTCGACCATCAGGGCGACCACGTACGGTTGGGAGATCGTCTGCCCCTGCCCGATGGGCAGCGGGTGGTCCTCGTAGGCTTCTTCCCGTCGCCCGGCCGGAACGAATCGTTCGCGTGGGAGCTCCTCGAAGGCGGCCAGGACCCGTTCGTCGCGGATACCCCGCGCCCGGAGATGCTGCTCGACCATCCGATGCCGCCGCGCCGCATATTTTCCGTTGCCTTCGGTCATCAACCCGTATTATAGGCCCGCGAGCGACGCACTCCCACGGAAGGACCCCATGGCCAAGACAACTCCGCTGGTAACGCTGCTGACCGACTTCGGACACTCGGACCCGTACGTCGCGGCGATGAAAGGCGTGATCCTCAGCGTCTGTCCGCGAGCGCAGGTGGTGGACCTCTCCCACGACGTGCCCGCCCACGATGTGCTCGCCGGCGGGTTCGTGCTGGCCGAGGCGGCCCCGTACTTCCCGCTGGAGACGGTGCATGTGGTGGTGGTCGATCCGGGCGTGGGGACGGATCGGAAGATTCTCGCCGCCCGGATAGGCGGGCAGGTGTGCCTCTTCCCGGACAACGGGGTCATCACCTTCCTGGCGGGGCGGCTTCCGCTGGAGCAACTGGTGACGGTGACCAATACGCAGTACGTGGGTGCGCCCGGGACCGTCTCGCGGACCTTCCACGGGCGGGACATCTTCGCCCCGGTCGCCGGACGCATCGCCAACGGGCTCGGGTTGGGGGAACTGGGCCCGCAGGCCAGCAGCTACCAACTGCTCGATCTGCCGGCGCCCGGGGCCGGCGAACGACGCATCCGCGGACAGGTGATCTATGTCGACCGGTTCGGCAACGCCGTGAGCAATATTCCGCGGGCGATGGTGGTTGAGACGTTCGGGGACCTGGCGATCCCGCAGGTCTGGGCGAAGGACGCCTGCGTCGGCGGGCTGAAGGGCGCGTACGGGTTCGTCGCGGAGGGAGAGCTGCTCAGCCTGTTCAACTCGATGAACCTCGTCGAGATCGCCGCCAACCAGGCCCCCGCGGCCGAGCGACTGGGGTTGACCTTCGGCTCCCCCGTTCACCTGCTGCCGCCCGAAACCCGTCCGGGGCAGTAGGGGCTGCGCCCTCCTGCACGGGATGAAGCCCGGCAGGGAGAGCACTTCTGTTGCTCGCGGAACGCCGGTGGCGCAGGCTTCGCGAGCGCCCTGTGCATGATCTCGCCCGGGTCAATCCGCCGTCTTCGGTACGGCCGCGGGGATCAACAGGACGGCCGCGCGGGTCGTGGCGGGGGCGAAGGCTTCCTGCGGACCGAGCCACAGGACGTGGTGACCCTCGGCGTCCCGGGCGAGGGCGCGGAGCTGGACGAGCCAGGCGTGCGCCCCTCGCGGTTCGGCGCCGAGCTGGGGCAGGGGGAGGGAGATTTCGAAGGTCCACGCACGGTCGCCGCGGCGGGCCTGGACGTAGAAGGGGTGGTCTGTCCGGCTGCGCTGGGGTCCGAGCAGCCCCCGGCCGGTCGGCTTGCGGCGGGCGACGGGCATCGCCGCGCCCCCGCGGACGCCGAGTGCGGCGCTGCGCTCGCCCAGCGTGTTGCAGCGGTAGCTCCGGGCGGTCCATCCGTCGCGGTCGGCGTCCACCCAGAGCTCGAGGTCCCAGCGTCGGGCCTGTGCGTCGGCCAGTTCCACGCCCAGCAGCACCGCGCCGGGTGTGCGGACCGCCCGGAGCGTCGCGCCCGGCGCGCCCCGGTCGGCGGATTCCAGCGCGTGGACCTTCGCTTTCGCCCAGCAGGGCTCGTCCAGCCGGCCGTCGAGCTTCCCGCGCTCGGTCACCAGCGTGGGGGCGAGCGTGGTGCGGGCGTCGCGCTGCCGCCCCCGCCCGGTGAGCAGGGCGAGCTCGCCGGCGGCGAAGCGACGCCAGTCCAGCGCGTAGGGGGCGCGGGTCAATGCGGAGAGTTGCTCCAGCCCGGCCGGGCCCTGGCCGGTGACGCCGAGAAGCCGCCCGAGCAGCAGCCGCCCGGGCGCCCAGTCCGTCCACGGGTCCCAGTCGCGCAGCACCTTCAGCGCCGCGGGGAGCTGGGCGGTGGAGATCGACTGGTTCGGCCCCAGCGCGGCCGCGTGGGTTCGCCACTCCACCGAGCCGGTCTCCGCCAGCGCCATGACGTTGATGCGTCGGAACATCGGGTGCGTTTGCCCGTGTCTGAGGAAGACGTCCCGCGCCTGCCGTGCGGCGGTCAACTCGCCTCCATCCAGTAAAGCGCCCCAGAGCAGCAGCAGGCGGTCGGCGGCCAGGGCGTCCTCGCGCTTCCGGGCGGCCGCGGCGAGCGGGGCCAGGGCCCGCGAGAGCTTGCCCCGCGTGGACACCGGCCGCAGGGCAAGACCGCTCAACAGGTCGCGGTCTTCCTGCGCCCGGGCTCGGTCCAGCCGCCGCCCGGTGAGCGTCTCCCCGGCGACGCGTCCACCGCAGCGGAAGATCGTCCGCGGCGCGGCGCGGTCCAGGGCGCCCGTCCAAGGCAGCGCCGCCAGGGCCCGCTGGACGGTCAATTCCACCGCCTCGGCGTCGCCGGCCGGGACCACGCGCGTCCGCAGCATCTTCTCGGCGGCGTCGGGGCGCTCGTCCTCGCCGCCGGGCATCGCGGGCGAGGCGTGGGTGCGGGTGCAGACCCGTTGAGTCGTCCAAGGGGCGAGCCCGAGCTTCGCAAGCTCGGGATACGCCGTCTCGTCGGCCGCCCGTTCGGCCGCCCGGATCGCCAGGCGCGCGACAAGCCGGTTCTCGGAGTCCGCCCCCCGTGCGCCGGGAGAGTCCTCGGCCACGGCGATGACCCGCGGGCGGTAGAGGCGGATCGCGGCCGTGAGCTGGCGGAGCAATTCGGGTTCGGCGGAGACGTCCAGCGCGGCCGACCACGCCGCCAGACAGTCGGCCTGGGTGAAGTCGCCGCGCCCGGCGACGGCGAGGGAGCGAAAGCCCCGCAGCACCCACGCGCCGCCGAACCCGCCCGTCGCGGCCGCGAGTTCCAGGGGCTGGGCGGCGGGGTAGCGCGGGTCCTCCGGCGTAGTGGCCGAGAGCATTGCCACACACGCCCCGGCCGCGGCGTCGAGGACGGCCGCGGGGAACAGGTCCCGATCGGCTGCGCCGCCGATCGTCAGCAGGTCGGTCCGCTCGGGCCCGGCGACGCGCCGCCAGTTCTTTCCCGCGTCGCCGCTGCGCCAGAGGCGCCCGGCGTCGCCCGCGGCCAGGAGCGTATTTCCGCGCAGGTGCACCATCGCCCGCAACGGGCCCGGGCCCGGGGCGTTTCGCAGGTCCCAGGTGCTTCCCCCGTCGGTGCTGAACAGGACCACGCCGAGCAGTCCGCCGCCGACCCAGATGCGGTTGGGCGGCGCGGTCTCCACGATGCTGAAGTCCGCCATCCGTCGGACCCGGCGCGGGATCGGCGCCTCCAGCGTCACCCACGGCTTCGCGTCGGGGCGGGAGGCGGTCACCGTGGCGGCGTCGCCGACGGCGTAGCAGGTTTCGCGATCGGCGTCGCCGGCCAGGGCGGCTGCGCGAAGCGTCCGGCGGGAGGCCACGTCGGGCGGATGGATCGTCGGTTCCTTCATGCGGCGGAGGCTCAGGATGCGATGGTCGCTCCCGACGAGGTACGCCCAGTTGGCGTCCCGCCACGCCGCCCCGAGCAGGTGTCCGCCCGTGCGTTGTTTCAGCGGGCGGTAGAGCTTGCCGGTGACCGAGCGCCGAATGCCGCCCGGCGCGGCGATGGTCGCCTGCCCGAAGACCACTCCGCCGGGTCCGAGGAACGCCCCGCCGTAGAGCATGCCCGCCTCGCCGAGCGGCAGAAGCTCCCACGCCTCACCGCGGGCGTTGCAGCTCGCCCCGGCCCCGCGGGCCTGCCCCGAGGGGAGCCCGGGAATCGCCCGCCCGCCGAGGAAGTAGAACCGCCCGTCGTGGTGACGGACCGCGCGGATTGATGCGCCGCGCAACTCGTCGGGCGCCAGGCGCCGCCAGGTCTGCCCCGCGTCGCCGCTGCGCAGGACCGTTCCCGCGTCGCCGGCCGCGAAGACCACGTCCCCGGCCGCCCCGAGCGCGTGAAGGCAGGCGTCCGGCGTTTCCGCCGCGCACGCGGCGGCGACGAACAGGGCGGTCAGCATGGGCAGCATGGGCTTCATGGCGGATGACCCTGGGGGTTCCTTCGCCTGCGGGGCTAGCCGGGGGCGGTCTCGGCCGGGCGGCTGTGCGGCTGGGAGGCAGCCTCGGGCACGGGCGTGTGGAAGTACCGGCGGATGACCTTCAGGCAGGGCTTGCCACAGGGGACGTACGAGGTGTCCTTCTGCGGGTCGGTTTTCTGCTGCGGGTAGTTACGCCACTCCCAGACGAGGAACCCGGCGACCGACCTGACGTCGATCCAGGTGCGGAAGAACGCTTCGAAACAGTTCGACTGGGCTTCGGGGTCCGGTCGGTCGGTCGCTCGGTAGTAGTCCCACGGGTACTGGGCGCAGGTTTCCTGGTTCGGCCAGCCGACCTCGGTGAACAGGATCGGACGCCCGATCGTCTTCTGCCACTCCAGCACCTCCCGCTTGATGGGCCTCCAGGCCTCCATCAGGCGCTCAACGGTCGGCTTCTTCCCGCCGGTCAGGTCGTAGTAGGTGGTCATCCCGATGAGGTCGAGCTCGCGCCAGAACTTGATCGGGCGGTAGTGGTCCCAGTTCGCCGAGTAGCTGAGCTTCCCGTCGAAGCGTTTCCTTACGGCGGCGATCAGCCGCTTCCAGCGATCGGTCTGCGTTTCGGTGCTGATCAGCTCGGAGCCGATGATCAACCCGGTAATTTCGCCTTTCCGGGCGATCTCGGCGTAGTGGAGGATGTAATTGTTGTAGTCCTCCCACCAGTCGTCCCAGTTGTCGGGCTTGATCTTCCCGCGCCACTCGCCCTCGCGGGGGTTCTCCAGCAGCACGATCGGCATCAGGAAGACCCGCAGCCCCTCCTGCCGGGCGTGGTCGATGAGCTTGAGCAGTCGCTTGTCGGAGGGGACCTTGCGCGCGTCGACGAAGATGCTCGTGCTCCCGGCGTTCTCCTGGTAGCCGGGGATCACCAGGCAGATCGTGTTCGCCCCGGCGTCGCGGCGAATCTCGGTGATGTACTTCTCGTAGGGGTGCTTGTCCCAGGAGCTGTGGAGCTGGAGGCTCATGCCGCGGAACCCGCCGGTGGCGACCGGGAGCCGCCCCTCGGTCGGGGAGTCCGGGCCGAGCCCGCGGACGCCGTGGAAGCCCGCCACGCCCGCCAGCACGGCCAGGAAGAGGATGAGGACCCAGAGCTTGTCTTTCTTCATGGGCAGTTTCATTTCGCTGCGATGGTCGATGCGGTCCGGCGGGACCGGTCCCCGAAGCGTGCGGGGGGTTGAGGCCCCGGGTGCGGCCCCTATAATAGCGAACAGACACGTCTTTTCGCACTCTTTCTAACCCGGGACCAGGAGCGTAGTCATGGCTGACGACGAGAAGATCCCGTTCGACGACGACGAGGGACCCATCCATCTCGAAGGCGGGGACGAGGACGAGGAACGCTGGTCGCTGGTCGAGCCCGAGGAGGCGGAGGACGCCTCCGGGAGTTCGAGTTTCTCGGCATTCGGGGCCTCGGCCGACAAGAAGGACGCGGGCCCGCAGTTCAAGCGCCCGCTCCAGAGCGGTCCGGGCGCGACCCGCTGTCGTGTCTTCCACTCGAAGATCCAGGAATCCGCCCTGGGCTTCCTCCAGCAGCAGATCAACGAGTGGCTGGACAACAGCGAGGCGGAAGTCAAGCACGTCGGGCAGGTGGTCGGCGAGATGCACGGCAAGAGCACGACCGAGCCCTGCGTGGTCGTCTTCGCCTGGTATTGACCCGGGCCCGTCGGAACGGCTCAGCGCGGGCGCTATACCGCCCCGGTGAAGGGGTGGCGCCCGCGGCGGACGGTGTTCCAGAAGTAGAGGTTGAGTCCCAGCGTGTCGAGCGTATTGTGCGACCGCCACGCCCGCCCGAGACACCGCCCGACGCGGTAGAACCACCGCAGCCCGGACCAGTACGCCTCGCGGAGCTGCTCGACGGTCATCCGTGCCGGCTCGAAGACGATGTCCACGCCGTTGTACAGCGAGTAGTTCTCGTGCAGCAGTCGCCCGGCGGCCTTGAACTCGTCGAACAGCTCGGAGCCCGGGCCCGGCGTGAGCACCCACGGCAGGGCGAACTCCGCTCCCGAGGCCGCCGTGCGCTCGTACGTCCACCGGATCACCTCCGGCGTGTCGTGATCGAGCCCGAAGATCAGGCTGGCCGTGAAGGCGATGCCCGCGTCGTGGAACGCCGCGACGCATTCGTCCAGGGTCACGCGGGTGTTGTGGGTCTTGTCCATCTCGCAGAGGTTCTCGCCCACCAGCGACTCCACGCCGACCACGGCATGGCGGCATCCGCTTTCGCCCGCGGCGCGGAGTACGTCGGGGCGTTTCGCGGCGCCCATCTCGAACTGCCCGGCCCAACGGACGTTCAGCGGGCGGATCGCCTCGAACAGCTCCTTCGCCCGTTCCGGGTTCGCGGCCACGTTGTCGTCGGTGAAGATGAAGTACCCCGCCTCGGTCGCCCGCATCTCCTCGACCACGTCGGCGACGGGTCGGAAGCGCATTTGCCGCCCGAAGAAGAGCGTCACGCCGCAGAAGCGACAGGCGTGCGGACAGCCGCGGGAGGTCTCCATGCAGAAGAAGGGCTTCGGCTCGCCGGGGATGCGGATGTAGCGTTTCAGGTCCACCAGGTCGTAGCGGGGCAGGGGCTGGTCGGCGAGCGTCCGGGCCCGGCCGCCGTCGTAGACCGGCTGGAGGCGTCCGGCGCGGTAGTCGTCCAGGACGCCCGGCCAGACGGTCTCGGCTTCCCCGTAGACGACGGCGTCGAATGCGCCGGACTGCTCGATCGTCTCGCCGAGCGAAAACGCGCCGATCCCGCCGATGATCGTCGTGACGCCCCGGGCGCGATACTGTGTCGCCAGGTCGATGGCGCGGGGGACGTTACAGAGCATCGCGGTGAAGACGACCAGGTCGACGTCCTCGCGCCCGGTAACCTCCTGGCAGGCATCGTCGAGGAGGCGCATGTCCCAGCCTTCGACCGCGAGGGCGGACACGTAGGGCAGCGTCCGCGAGGGAAAGAAACTGCGCTTCCCGCGGATGAGCCGCCCGTCAGCGTCGTAGTTGGAGGGTTTGATCAACAGCAGCCGGTTGCCCGGCCGGGAGGTCGTCGCGTTCGTCATGCGTCTCGCTTGATCTGCGGGTGTGGTGCATTCCCCACTATAACCGCCGCCTGCGCCGCAAGGGCCTCTCAAAGCGCAGCGCCGCCGGGCCCCTCTCACTGCCCGCCCGCCTCCGCGACCGACGGACGAGCCGTCAGCGGGCGCCGTTCACACGCCCGAGTACGCGCTGAAGCCGCCATCGACGGGGACGACGATCCCGGTGACGAACTTTGCGGCGTCCGAGATCAGCCAGACGAGCGTGCCGGCGAGTTCGTCCGGCGTGCCGTAGCGGCCCATCGGCGTGTGGTCGATG
>CAYTQL010000061.1:0-11726 GCA_964439555.1 uncultured Planctomycetaceae bacterium
AAGCTGAACCTCATCGACCTCGCCGACGGGAGCGTGGTCTGGAGCGCCGAGGGCGGGGGCGACGCGACCCCGGTAGTCCTCGGCGAACACGTCGCCGTCCAGACGCGCGACAAGAAGCAGGGCCTCGTGGTGTATCGCATCTCGCGCGAAGGCGCCGAGAAGGTCGCCGCGGCCGAGGACCTGCACATCCGCGGGTCCAGCCCCGCCGCCGGGAAGGGACGCATCTACGCCTTCGCCGGCGGAATGGCCCGGTGCATCGCGCTTCCCTCGGGCGAGTTGCCCTTCGGGAAGGCGAACGGTTCGCGGGAGAGCTTCTCCTCGCCGATCCACGCCGACGGGAAGATCATCCAGTCGGCGGGCAAGAAGGGCATCGAACTCTATGACGTCCGCGGCGACGCGCCGAAGCTGCTGGGCAAGGATCGCGTCCGCCTGGCCGCGTGCACCTCGGTCGCCCTGGCCGACGGGCTGCTCTACGTCCGCGGGCCGAAGTCCGTGCTCTGTTACGATCTCCGCGCCCGGCCGTAGTTCGGTCGCTCCGCAAACCGCTCAGGCGACCGACGGCGATCCGCCGCTCCATCTGCGTTCGCCGCCGCCGGTGCGGTGCTTAAGTGCCCCCGCCATCTGGTCGAAATCCCTTGCGGAAGGACATCCGGCCGCACGGCCGAGAGAACGCGAGGGTGATATGGCACGCACGAAAGCGCCGACCGCGCTGGGATGGTATCTCGAGCGCATCAAGCACACACCACTCCTGACGGCCGAGGAGGAAAAGCAGCTCGCCCGCCGCATCCGCGAGCATTCCGACATCCTCGCCCGCGAGAAGATGATCCAGGCGAACCTGCGCCTGGTGGTCAAGATCGCCAAGGACTACTCCAGCCCGGGCATGACGCTGAGTGATCTGGTGGCGGAGGGGAACCTCGGGCTCATGCGGGCGGTCGAGGAGTTCGACCCGGAGGCGGGCGTCCGCTTCAGCACCTACGCCGCCTGGTGGATCAAGCAGTCGATCAAGCGTGCGCTGATCAACGCAGGTCAGCCGATTCACATTCCGGCGTACCTCGTGAAGCTGATCACCAAGTGGCGTCGGGCCGAATCGGAGTTGGGCCAGAAGCTCGGGCGCCCCGTGACCACCAGGGAGATGGCCCGGAAGCTCAAGATCACGCTGAAGAAGGCCCGGATCATCCGCCAGGGCCTCACGGCCGTCAACGCCCCCTCCCAGATGAGCGCCGAGGAGACCCAGGCCCTCTCCGAGATGCTCGCCGACGACGAGGGCGCCGCCCCGGACGAGAGCCTGATGGACGCCTCCAACCGCCCGCTGGTCCGCATGATGCTCAGCAATCTCGAGCCCCGCGAGCGGAAGATCGTCTCCCTGCGCTACGGGCTCGACGAGCCCGAGCCCGACGAGCCGGTCGACGGACCGATGCGGACCTACAAGGAAATCGGCAAGGTTGTCGGCCTCACGCGCGAGCGCGTCCGACAGCTCGAGAAGAAGGCGCTCTCCGAGCTCAAAGAGCACGCCGAGGAACTGCTCTAGCGGGCCCGCACGGGCGGGACGTCCGAGCCACAGGCCCGGTGCCAGGCCGCATCGGTTCTCCGCCGCAAACCCTCGCGGCTCCGGCGGGTCGGGTTGTGTAGAATGCCCCGCATGCTTTCGCTTCCGATCATCCTCGCCCATGGGGCGGCCGATCCCGAGCGGATCGCCAACGGGCACGGCCCGGAAGGCGGCCCGCTCTACGTGGAGACCGACCCCGGACGCCTGATCGTCGAACCGTTCAACGCCGTGACCGCCGCGATCTTCCTGGGAATCGTGGTCTACTGGGCGTGGCGGCTTCGCGGCCGGTGCCGCGAGTATCTCTTCCTCGCCGCGGCGCTGCCGATTCTCGCGGTCGGGGGCATCGGCGGGACGGTCTATCACGCTACGCGCTCGCACCGCGCGTGGCTGTTCATGGACTGGATGCCCATCGCGGTGCTCTGCGTGGCCGCGGCGGTGTACCTGTGGTCCCGCCTGCTTACCCGCTGGTGGTACGCCCTGGGGCTGGTCCCGGCGGTTTTCGGCATCCAGACGCTCATCTGGAACACGCTGCGGGACCAGCGGACCGTCGCCATCGCGTTGACCTACTCCGTCATGGCCGGGCTGATCCTGGCGCCGGCGGTGCTGGTGCTCCGGCGTGAGCGGTTTCGCGACGGTCGGCTGCTGCTCGGGGCGTTCTTGTGCTTCGTCGTGGCGATCACGTCGCGCCAGGTAGACCCGTGGTCTGGCGACCTGCTCCCGATGGGTTCGCACTTCCTCTGGCACGTGTTCGGTGCGGCCGCGACGCACCTGGCGTTCCTCTACCTCTACCGTCTGCGGATGCACGACCTGGCCGAAGCGCACGACCGCCCGGGCGAGGCGGCGCCCGAGGCGGCGTGAGCGCCGAAGTGGGCGGGGTCAGTCTTTCGGACGCCGCGCGACGACCAGGAACTGCTCGTGGGCGGGGGTGATTTCCTCGGCGTCGAACCGACCCGCGGACCCGCCGCGCAGGGCGAGCACCTCCAGCCCGGCCTGGCGGATGAGCATCACCAGTTCGGTGGGGACGTACTCCCGCTCCGGGATGCTGACGGGGGCGTCGCCGGCCTCCTCGGCCGCGACGCGGACCTCCCGGGCCCGACCGATGGGGTCCACCGGGTGGTAGGCGACTTCCTCCCGCGCCGCCCGACGCGCGTTGGACAGCGCGTTGGGCGCCGTCACCGCCAGGCGCCCGCCGGCCAGCAGGGCGCCGCGGATGTTCCTGAGGATCGCCGAATCATGCTCCAGCGGGTCGTCGTAGAGCCCGATCAGGCTGAACGCACCTTCCGAGAGGCACAAGGCCCCGTGGTAGGTCGGAAGGAAGCAGAAACCCGTCGCATCGGCGCAGACCCGCTCGAAGTCCACACCGGCGGCGCGGGCGTTCTCGGTCGCGACCGCGAGCATCTGCTCGGAGATGTCCAGCCCCGTGGGGCGATACCCGCGGCGGGCGAGTTCGATGCTGTGTCGCCCCGTCCCGCAGCCGATGTCCAGCACGCGGGCGCCGGCGGGCAGCGCGAGCTGCTCCAGCAGGAAGTCGATCTCTGCGGACGTGTCTCGCCGCCGGGCGGCGGCTTCGTACTCCACCGGTCGGACGCGGATCGGGCGGCGGGTGTCGGTTCTGTGTGTCTCGGTCATGGGCAATTGTAGGCCTGCGGCGGGGCGGAAGGGCGCCGCGGGCGGGTCGGGGCGTCGCGAAATGCGTAACGTCAATATCGGATCGAATCCGATCTCCATGAAACCGACGCTGTCCGGGTGCGTCCAATGCCGATAGAATGAATGCATTCACTTGGGGGAGAGGTGCGCACATGAGCGACCCACGGACCGCCGAGCAAGGCGAGAGCGAACTGTTCATCGAATACGCCCTGCGGATGACCAAAAGCCGCATCCGCTTCGTCGCCCTCGCCAGCGCCGTGCTGGTGATGCTCGCGGTGGCCGCGACGTTCTTCTTCTTCATCGTCCTGGTCGATCACATCCTAACCGGGGGTCTTCCGTCCGGGGCGCGCGCCGTGCTGCGCTGGCTGTTCGTGCTCATCGAACTGGCGTTGCTGGCCACGGCGGTCATCGCCCCGCTGGTCCGGCGGATCAACGACCTCTACGTCGCCCGTCTCATCGAAAAGGCCCACCCCGATTTCCGCAACGACCTCACCGCCGCGCTGCAACTCGACGGAACCCAGGGCGTCCTCCGCGCCCCGCTCGACGCCATCCGCCGCCGCGCTGCCGACGAGGTCTCCAACACCGACGTCGAGTCCTCCGTCACCATGCGCCGCGTGAAGTTCAGCGGAATCATCTTCGGCTCAGCCGCGGGGATCTTCCTGATCTACTGCCTCGTCTCGCCCAAGAGCGTCTGGCCGTCGATCCAGCGGGCGATGGGCTCCGACGAGGTCGCCGCGCCCACCCGCACCGAGATCGTCGCCGTCACCCCCGAGAGTGGGACCACCGTCGTCTCGGGGCGCCCGGTCAAGTTCACCGCCCGCATCCGCAAACCCGACGGGCCTGCACGATTGCTGATCTCCCGCGACGGGGGCAAGACCTACCTCCCCGACGACGCCCTGAAGATGGAGCCCTCGGGCTTCGACAACCGCGGCGCCGCGAAGTACGCCGCCACCTGGACGGCCGCGGCAATGGGCGACGAAGCCGCTTTCCGCGTCCTCTGCGGAGACGCCGGCGATCGGGCGCTCTACAAGCTCAAGGTGCTCCCGGAGCCTGCCCTGCGCGACATCGAGGTTACGCTCCATTGGCCGGATTACACCGGCCGCGGGGTCACCGAGCCGACCGGCACGCCCGTCGAGGCGCTGCCCGGGACGCGCTTGGCGGTTTCGGCGGAGTTGAACCTTCCGGTGACCCTCGCGACGCTGATCCGCGAGACCGGCAAGCCGACGCACCGGCCGATGCGCACACGCGGACGGACGATGCTCGGCGACTTCGTGCTCCCGGACGATGAAGACTACGCCGACCGCTACTGCATCCTGTTCGAAGGTCGACCGGCCGGGCTCGTCAACGGCCGGTCGATCTGGTACGACGTGCGGGCGGTCGCCGACCGTTCCCCGGCCGTGAAACTCACCGACCCGTACGACAAGATCGAACTGGCCGTCAATGAAACGCTGCACGTCAACGGCGAAGCAACCGACGACTACGGGCTCGGTGAGGTCGCCCTGGTCTGGACCGTCGACGGGCAGATGCACCGTCTCGTGCTCGAGGAACTCGCCGGGCCCGGCGCCCCCGTGCGGCGGATCGACCTGGCGCTTCCGGTGGAACGCTTCGGCGCCCCCGGCGACCGGGTGCTGGTGTTCGTGGAGGCGAAGGATTTCAAACCGCTCGGACTCCGGAAGACGGGGCAGGTCGGGCGGAGCGAGCCGTTCGAACTGATCATCTCCAAGCCCGATAAGGACATCATCCGCCAGGAGCAGGCCCACGCCGAGGCCGAGGCGAACGCCGAAGAGACCGACCCCGCCCAGGGCGGGAACGCCGAGGGGGCCGAGGACCCGCAGCTCGCGGCCGCCGATCTGGACCCGCAGAAGGCCATGGACGACCTGCGCGAGATGGCCTCACAGGACGCCGAGACGCTCGAACAGCTCGGCGAAGCGCTCGGCGTGGACCCGGACGAGGGCGCGCAGGATCAGGACAGCGAGGCGAATGCCGACCCGCAGGGCGCCGCCGAGGATGCCCAGGACGACCAGCCCGACCAGGGCCAGGACCCGAACAACCAGGGCGGCCAGCCGCAGCCTGACCAAGGCGGGCAGCCTCAACCGAACCAGGGCGGTCAACCGCAGCCGAATCAGGGCGGGCAGCCCCAGCCCGGCCAAGGGCAAGGACAAGGCGAAGGGCAAGGTCAGGGCCAGGGCCAAGGCGAAGGCCAGGGCGAAGGACAGGACCAAGGTCAAGGCGAAGGCCAAGGGCAGGGACAAGGCGAAGGCCAGGGTCAGGGACAAGGTGAAGGCCAAGGGCAGGGGCAAGGTGAAGGCCAAGGGCAGGGCCAGGGTCAGGGCCAAGGCGAAGGCCAGGGCGAAGGCCAAGGCGAAGGACAGGGACAAGGTCAAGGCGAAGGCCAAGGACAGGGGCAAGGTCAAGGCGAAGGCCAAGGTCAGGGCCAGGGTCAAGGACAAGGTGAAGGCCAAGGTCAGGGCCAAGGCCAAGGTCAAGGCGAAGGCCAAGGGCAGGGCCAAGGTCAGGGCCAGGGTGAAGGCCAAGGTCAGGGACAGGGTCAAGGACAAGGTGAAGGCCAAGGACAGGGTCAAGGTCAGGGGCAGGGCGGACAGGGCGCCGGGGGGAACGGCCCGGCCGGTGGGTTGCACACCGGCGACGGCGGGGGCGACCCGAATTCCGGTTCCTCCGATGAACGAGGCGACGTGGATGACCCCAGCGGCGTCGAGACTGCCGAAGCGGACGACGCCCTCCAGTCCGTCGGCAAGATCATCGACGAGGCCGAAAAGCAACTCCGCGCCGGCGAGGTGGACCCCGAACTGCTCGAGAATCTCGGCATGACCGAGGCCGAACTCGCCGCATTCGTCGAGAAGTACCGCCGCAAGTTCGGACAGGTTCGCAAGCAGAAAGACCGGACCGCCGTGCCCACCCGCGTCGAGGACGGGGATTTCGCCCTCAGCGGGAGCATGCAGGTTCAGTCCGGCCGATCGAGCGACGACGAGCTCGGCAACATCGACGCCGACGAGGACCTGAGCCTGGACGAAATGCGCAAGCTCTATGAGTCGCGGGCGTCCAAGGTTTCGAAGGAATACCGCAAGCAGGTGGAGGCGTACTTCCGCGCCATCAGCGAGGCCGAGCCGAGCGAGTAGCCCGGCGGGCTAGAGTTCGTTCACGTCGTCGGCGCCGTCGGAGTCGGGCGTCTCGCCATCGATCGCCTCGGAGGGGACCGTGTCCAGCACGTCGGGGGGAGCGTCCGATGGGGGCCCGGTCGGGGCGGCTTCCGGCAGGTCAGGCGCCTGGCGTTCGCCGGGCAGGAAGACGTTGACCGCCCCCGCGCCCGTCGCGACGGCCGAGAGCGCCGCCGTCGCCCACAGCGCCGCGCCCGGCTGGCCGTCGCCCGTGACCACCGCGACGGCCACGCCGAGCCCGACCAGCCCGCACGCGCCCACCGCCGCTCCGGAGGCCCGGAACGTCGCGCGGTCGGCCAGGCCCATCATGCCCGCGAAGACCATCAGCGCCGGGCAGAGCAGTCCGATCCACACCCACGGGTGCGTACCGCCGGCGACGGTCCCGCGCGCCAGGTGCATCCCGCTTGCCCCGTCCAGCCAGGGCAGGAAGAACAGCACCACCAGGACCGTAGCCAACAGCGTAGCCGCAAGAGCGGCAGCGCAGCGAACGGGGCACTCGGCAACCATGCGGACTCCTCAGGTGATGACGTTGCGTCCGGGGCAGGCCCCAAGAGTTTCCCCGCGCTCGGGGTTCGCTCCAGGCCCCGCCATGGCGTCCGGAGTCCAGTTCACCTCACCGCGGTCGGGTTGTCGCGGCTGCCTCAGGCCTGGTCCTGGCGTTGGACCTTCTCCGCCTTGGGACCCTTCGGTCCGTCCACCAGCTCGAATTCCACCGGCTCGCCCTGGGTGAGCGTGCGGAATCCCTCCGCCTGAATGGCGGTATGGTGGACGAAGATGTCCTGGCTGATCTCCTCAGCCGTGATGAAACCGTACCCCTTGGCGTCGTTGAACCATTTGACGGTGCCCTTGGATGACATAGGACGTGCCTCCCACTACACAAACTACCGGAAATGCGTCGCCGCAAACCTCTGCCGCGACTGAATGACGAGTTGCAGACATGCTCAATACAATCACCATGTCGGTCCTGGAAATGCCCCTGGTCGCGCCGAACATGACTGCATATCAGTCTAACGGAATCTTCGCGGACCGCAAGGGAAAAGGTGACTTCCGCCCACGAGCTCGGGAATCCCCCTACGGCGTTACATCGACGAAAACCTTCATCGCCTCTTCGCCTCGCGCGTCGATGAACTCGTACGCTTCGGCGTACCGCTCCAGCGGGTAGTGCGGACCCATGAGCGGCTCGAGCGCCACCTTGCCGGAGGAAATCGCCCGGATCGCCTCCTCGTAGTCGCCCCGCTGGTACATCAGCGTGCCGATCAGCGTCAGCTCCCGGTCCTGTACGAGCCCGAGGTCCACGCGCGGACGCTCCGCGAAGACGCCCACCAGCACCACCGTCCCGCCCTTGGTGAGGTTTTCGATCGCGGCGTTGACCGCCGGCTCGGCCGCGGCGCATTCGAACGCCGCGTCGAACCCCTCGTCGCCGAAGGCCCGCCGCGCCGCATCCGCAAGGGACTCCCCGCCCGCGTCCGAGACCTGCTCGACGCCGCAGCTTCGAGCGATCGCCAGGCGGTGGGCACTCAGGTCGGTCACCAGCACCCGCGCGCCGCGGGACCGCAGGACCTGTGCCGTGAGGTTCCCGATCGGTCCGGCGCCCAGGACCACGACATTCCGCCCGCTTTCCGCCCCGGCCCGTCCGGCTGCGTGGACCGCCACGGCAACCGGTTCGACCATCGCGCCCTGCTCCGGCGTCATCGCCTCGCCGAGCGGGACGATCGCCCCGGCCGGGGCGAGAAACAGCTCCTGCGCCACTCCCGGCGCCTGGAAGCCGCGCACCCGGAGTTGCTCGCAGATGTGCCAGTCTCCGCGACGGCAGGGCCCGCAGGTCCCGCAGACCTCCTGCGGCAGGGCGGTCACCAGCATGCCGGGCTCGAGCCCGGCCACGCCGTCGCCGACCGCCTCGACGGTGGCGGAGAACTCGTGCCCCTGCACTACCGGATAGCTCGTGTACGGGTGCCGCCCGTGCCAGACGTGCACGTCCGAGCCGCACACGCCGATCCGTCGGATGCGCAGGAGCACCTCCCCGCTCGCCGGGGCGGGCTCGGGGACCTCGCGGAACTCCAGGGCCCCGGGTTCGAGGAGCACGGCCTGCTTCATGGTTACTCCAAAGGCTTGAGGACCATTCCCGTGGCGATCTTCGGGTAGAAGTAGGTGCTCTTGTGCGGCATGGATTCCTCGGCCAGGGCGACCTGCTCCACAGCGTCGATCGGCGTGCCCTGGAGCAGTACGGCCAGGTCCGCCTGGTCGGAGGTGCAGGCGTCGCGGGCGGCGTTGCCGTCGGGCGTGTAGGTCACCTCGGTCGCGTCGGTGCGGAAAGGCGTGAGCCCGCCGTCGAGGATGAGCGTGTGCAGCACGGCCACGTCCAGGTTCCGCCAGGACTCGTGGCGATCCGGGGCGGCCGCGGTCATGGCGTCGGGGTCGCGGAGTCTGGCGATCAGCAGCTCCGGCTCCCCTCCGAAGAGCAACCCCATCGCCCCGGGCCCGTGGGGTTCCAGGAATGCGTCGGCGTCGCCGAGGTCCGCCCCGCCGAGGGACGCTTCGGTCAGCTCGAAGGCGGGCAGCGCCTCGCGGAGCTTCTCGACCGTGACGTCCCGGAGCCCGCGGACGACGCGGTGGGTGGGGAGGATCACCAGCCCCGGGTCGTGGCGCTCGGTGAGGGCGAACATGACGAAGTTCGCCTCGTGGTCGGCGTCGATCCGCCCGGCCTGTTCCAGCGCGTCGCGGTAGTTGACGGCCGTGGTGTAGCGGTGGTGCCCGTCGGCGATGAAGACCGGCGTCTCGCTGAGCGTCTCCTGAATGGAGGCGATCGCCTCTTCGTCGTCGAGCGCCCAGAGCCGCTCGGAGACGCCGTTGAGCGTTCCGGCGAGGTCGGGCGCCCGCTTCGCCGCCTCGGCCAGGACGCCCGCCACCGTCCCGCTGGGCTCCTCGTAGAACCCGAAGATGCAGGAAAGCTGCGTCCGCGTGCGCTCGGTCAGAAGGAGCCGGTCGGCCTTGGGACCGGCGAAGGTGTGCTCGTGGGGCAGGACGTCCTCGCCCAGCGGCGTTGCCCGGACGCCCGCGATGAGCGAACGTCGCACGTGTTCGCGCCCCGCGCAGGTGTAGCCCTGCTCGTAGACATAGAGACAGGGACGTTCGTCCTGCTTCAGTATGCCGGAGGACCGCCACCGGTCCAGCAGCGAGGCCGCGGCCTCGTAGGCTTCCTCCGGACCGACCTCCTTGGGCGGAACGTGCGGGAGGTCCGCCGCGACGATGTTCTCACCGCACGCGGTGAGCAGGGCTTCCTTGTCGGCCCCGTCGAGCACGTCGTAGGGCGGCGCGATCCGGTTCGAAATATCCTCGTCGGGCCTGGCGGCGTATCGCCAGCCCCGGAAAGGGCGAATGTCCATCCAAGACTCCTGATTCGGGCAAAGCGGCTACCGTATCGCCGCCGACCCGAAAGGGCAAGGCAGCAGCGCCGCCCGTGACAAATGCCTGCCGCGCATCCCGCTGCCACCGCCGCCCGGGCGTGGAGGACCCGAGCCGGGCAGCGCTCAGCCCTCGCGATCACGGTCGCGCCGGTCGCCGGGGGCCTCGCCTTCACGGTCGCGGCCGTCGCCGCGTCCTTCGCTCTCGCGGCCGCGCCCGCGGTCGTCTTCTTCGTCGCCCTCGTCGCGACCCTCGCGGCGGCCGCGTTCGGTCTGGCGTTGGTCGAGTTCCCGCCGCTGGCGCGCCGTGAGGACCTTCTCGAGTTCCCGCTGCTGGCGGGCGAGCAGATCGTCGAGCTGGCGCTGATGCTTGATGTGCAGATCGCGCAGCTTGCGCGTCTGGGCGGCGGTCAGCTTGAGCTCCCGGGCGAGACGCATCGGGTCATCGTGCAGCGTCAGGGCGCGCCGGGGCTTGTCCCCGTCCCGTTCGCCCTTGCGGGCCTGCTCTCGATCGCGATCGCCTTCGCGGTCCCGGTCCCTTTCGCGACGTCTCTCGCCGCGATCCTCGCCCTCCCGGTCGCCGTCGCGGCGGCGGTTGCGTTCGCCTTCTTCGTCTTCATCGTTTGCGGGCATCACGGCGACCAGGGCGCCGGTGAGCAGTCCGATGATCAGGAGCCAGTGCCAAAGCTTCATCGTCAGTCCTTTCAGCAGGAGTGTGTGGACGGGCCCTCTCCGCCCGGTATCATCCGACCGGTGGCGAGGGTTTCTCAAGAAGTATAGGGCGGGCCGGTTGAAGGAATGATCGGGGCGACCTCTAATGGAACGATGGACCCGACCCTTCACGACTTTCTCACCCGCTGCGGCGTTCCGGCGGGGCGGCTCGAGGAACCGGACGGCATGGAACGCCTCTACGCCGACCTCGTCGCGGCGAACCGCGAGACGAACCTGACCCGCATCGTCGACGAGACGGACTTCTGGATCCGTCACGTGTCCGACTCCCTGGCCGTCGGACTGGCGGCGCCCGATCTGCTTTCCGAGCCGCTGCACGTGGCGGATGTGGGCCCCGGCGGCGGGTTCCCGCTGCTGGTGCTGGGGTGGGCGAACCGGCGGCTGAGTCTGCTCGGCGCCGAGCCGCGCAAGCGCAAGGCCGCGTTCCTGGAGGCGGAATCCCAGCGGCTGGGCCTGGAGAACGTGGCGGTCGTCGCCCGCCAGGCCCGCGAGGTCGGGCGGATGGTCGACTATGCCGGGCGGTTCGATCGGGTCACGCTGCGTGCGGTCGGCGAGGCGGGCAAGATGGTCCGCGAGGTCCGGCAGTTGCTCAAACCCGGCGGGCGCATCGTTTTCTACAAGACGCCCGACACCGTCCATCGCGAGCTGCCCCTGGCCCGGCGCGAGGCGGAGAAGTTCGGCTTCCGCATCGAGCTGTCCGAGCCGATCGAGCTGCCGATCGTCTGGGCGCGGCGGCAGTTTCTGGTGCTCGTGAAGGAGTAGCGATGCGCGGGGAGCCGCGTCCCTTCGCTAAGCGCGGTTCACGCCCCGGCAAGCAGTTCCAGGCGCCCGGCGTAGGCGGCGATCATCTCTCGACGGAGCTGCTGGTGGTGGGGCGCGGAGAGGCCCGGGTCGGCGGCGATGACCTCGAAGGCGTCCCGCCGGGCGAGGCGGAGCAGTTCGAAGTCCTCGGCCAGGTCGGCCACCTTCAACTCGGGCAGCCCGTGCTGGCGTGTGCCGAAGATCTCCCCGGGCCCGCGGATTCTCAGGTCCTCCTCGGCGACTTCGAAGCCGTTGCCGGTGCGCTCGAGCACCTCCAGGCGCCGCGCCGCCACGGGGTTCGCCGGCTCGGCGACCAGCAGGCACTCGGCGTCTTCGGCCCCGCGCCCGATCCGCCCGCGGAGCTGGTGTAGCTGAGCGAGCCCGAAGCGTTCGGCGTGCTGGATGACCATGACGTTCGCCGACGGC
>CAYTQL010000062.1:0-11700 GCA_964439555.1 uncultured Planctomycetaceae bacterium
CCGCCCGTACGACGCCATCCGCGAGTACAAGCGGTCGCTGGAGCTGGATTCCGACCAGCCGGTCATCCTGCTGAACCTCGGCGCGACGTACCTCAAGCAGGGGCGGCTCAAGCGGGCGCTGGACACCTTCGAGGTCGCCGCCCGCCGGCAGCCGGAGAACCCCGAGCCCTGGGCGCAGATCGGGTTGGTGAAGTTCCACCGCAAGGACCTCGACGGGGCGCTGGAGGCGTACCGGAAGGCCGTCGAGCTCGAACCCGACCACGCCGCCGCCCAGCGCGGGCTCGGGGTGGTCTACATGAGCATGTTCCTGCTGGACCGGTCCGAGACGCGGTACCGCGACAAGGCGCTGGGCGCCTGGAACGCCTCGCTCGAGGCCGACCCCCGCCAAAACGACCTGGTCAAGCTCGTCCGCAAGTACACCCCCGAGGTCACCGGCCCGGAACTGTAGGTCCCGGCTTTGGGCGCGGGGCTTCCGGCGTTCGGAAGCGTTTCCCCGTCCCCAAAGACGCTCGCCGGGCGCGCTGCGGCTACATCCGCCGCTTCGTCCAGACTGTCAGGCCGGTGAGGTCCTTCCGGTTCGCAGTCTCTATCACTTCGAGCTCGCGGTGAGGCTGGCTCGGGAGTTCCATCTCGCACAGGAGTTCTACTGGTACAACCCGGCGAAGCTCCCGACCCCTGCGGAGTGGGTGACAATCCGACGGATCCGCGTCAAGGACGCCGTCGACGCCCGCGTCCTGGCGA
Source organism: uncultured Planctomycetaceae bacterium (assembly GCA_964439555.1). GTDB lineage: Bacteria > Planctomycetota > Phycisphaerae > SM23-33 > SM23-33 > CAYTQL01. The sequence goes on from CAYTQL010000062.1 coordinate 742, forward strand.
ACCTCCTCCGGATCAATCTCGCCCGCGCGGCGAGTTGACGGGGCGAACCGTCGGCGCGGGGAATCCGGGCGGTTCTCGGCGCCGGGGGGGGGGCTGGGCAGGCGGGAGCACGGCGCGGGCGAGGGGGTGCGGAGACCGGCCGGGCGGGAAGAATGAAACACGGCGACCCGTCCGCCCGGTGAGCGGGCAGGTCGCCGCGTTCGGTTCGTCGGTTGTCCCGGCGGGGGTTACGCCAGGCCGAAGAGCTTCGCCAGGAGGGTCGCCAGTCCGCCCGACGCCTTGGGCGTGGGGCGTTCCGGGGCGGTCCGCCGGACGGGGCGGCGGTGCATGTACGCCACCGTGGTCCCGGTCCGGTTGCGCCGGTTTCCGGCGCCGGTGAGGTAGACGCGCTTGCCGACCTTGACCGCCCGGTCGGCGCGGGAGGCGCCTTCGGTGTTGATGGCGCCGCCGCAGACGCTGTCGCGGCAGGATGCCTGGTCCGCCGTGGTCCGGACGTAGAGCCCGGAACGGCTGGCGACGGTGATATCTCCGTCGCCGGCGAGTGCGGGGGTTGCCGTCAGCGCAAGGCCGAGGCACGCGATGGCAAGAATTCTCCAGTTCCTCATGAGACTGCTCCGTTTTGACAGGGCCGCAAAGGAAGGCGGTTTGCCCCTTACCGCAAGAAGGGCCCAATGCCCTCCGCCTTCACAGGGACTGGTACGATACCTCCGATGCCTCGGGCAAACGTGCGAGCGAAAAAGAGTGTGACCGGACTGCGTTGTCACTGAGCGAAGAGGGGCGCAGCAGCCCGAGAGCTCCTCAAGTGTACAATCGCTTACGAGGATTTCCAGGATTTATCCACATTGACAGCAGCGAAATTTCGGTTAAGATCAATCATGTGTCCCGGGCTCATCAGTAAGGGATACCCCTCGGCGAAGCCGGGTTGCTCAGGCCCGAAGAGGCATCGCCGATCGACAAGTAGACCACAACGGAGGAGGTAACAGCCATGGCCCGCTCAGGCCTGTCTGTCACATTGCTCATTGCGGCGCTCGCGGCGGCGAGCGCCGAAGGCGCCATCTCGCCATCCGCCCAGTTCATCGTCAACCGCGACTACCGTCGGTTCAGCACCGCCAACCCGCTCGGGACGATCGAGGCCAAGGACATCGACAAGGCCTCGGGCATCGTTCCAACGGTCAGCAGCGGACTGGTCGCCTGGGCCGACGGACGCAGCGGGACCGTCGAGATCGTCGGGCGCTTCATCAACGACTACGACGCCGGGGAGTTCCTGCTTTCCGACGCGACCGATCTCTACCAGGCGGGCAACCCCTTCGTGGGCGTCGACGCCGGCGGGGGGCGGCGGATCGTCTACGACGCGGCCGAGGTCGGCGTCTCCTTCGGCGATTTCGGCGAAATCGCACGCGAGGGGGTCACCAAGAACTCCACCAAGTTCCTCGTCAAGCGCGCCATGCTCCAGCGCAGCCCGGTGTTCGTCACCTCCGGCGGGCAGGAGACGCTGGCGTGGATTCACGATCCGCAGACCGGCTCGCAGTTCAACGGCGAGACCAACACCGACATCTACACCGCGCCGATGGTCGGGACCCCGCCCTACGCGGTGGGCACGCACACGAACATCACCCCGAACGACGCGCCCCGCGAGCACCTCGCCGGAGACGGGGATTACCTCGTCTGGCAGGAGATGCGGATGCACAACCCCATCTTCGAGACCTCCTCGTGGGACATCGCCGTTTACGACCTGTCCACCGGCGGCACGCAGTACATCAACGGTCCCGGCGTCAACCGCAACCAGATCCGCCCGGGCGTGGCGAACGAGCTGATGGTCTGGATGCAGGAGGAGGACCCCGCCGGAACCGGGGCGACGAACATCTATCTCCAGGACCTGGCCTCGAACATCGGACCGATCGCCCTGACGACCCACGGCATGGCCGCGAACCCGGCGATCAGCCACACCTTCGTCAACGAGGGCGGGTCCATGGTCGAGACCTACTTCGTGGTCTGGCAGCAGTACTTCGGGCAGCCCAACGACGTCTTCTACGCCGGGGGCAACGGGCAGTACGACAAGGCGTGGGACCTGTGGGGCCAGGAGATCCGCTATGACGCCGGCGCGGGGCGATGGGAACCGTACCTCGACCCGTTCGAGATCGTCAGCGACGTCGGACGCCAGACCAACATCGACATCGACGGGTTGGACATCACCTGGCAGAGCCAGGACCCGGGCGTCGAGGACATCTACGTCTGGGCCCCGGTCCCCGAGCCGGCCACCATGAGCCTCCTGCTCGGCGGCGCCGGCGTGCTGCTGCTGCGGCGTCGCGCCCGGCGGACCGCGTAGGAGGAGACGGTTCATGCATCCGACGCAGAACGACACAGCCATCAAGCGAGGGAACCCCATGAAACGCTTCACGACCATCACCTGCATCCTGGCGATGATCGCGGGAACCGCCACCGGCGGCGGGATGACCCCGGTGAAGGTGAACGGGAAGGCGAGCTTCGCCCGCGAGGGCAAGAACCTCACCGTCACCACCCGGACCCGGCGGACCGCGATCGACTGGAACCGCTTCGACGTCGCCTCCGGCGGGCGGGTGCATTTCCAGCAGCCCGCGGCGTCCTCGTCGGTCTTCAACCGCGTGGTCGGCGCCCAGGCCAGCCACATCAACGGGCTGCTCAGCTCCAACGGGGCGGTATACCTGATCAACCCCCACGGGATCGTCGTCGGACCCGACGGCGTCATCCGCGTCGCCGAGTTCGTCGGTTCGACCCTCCCGGCCGATCCGGAGGACTACCTCGCCGGGCGGGACCTGCACTTCGCCGGCGAGTCGTTCGGCGGCATCGAGAATCACGGGACCATCGAGGCGGTCGGCGGGGATGTGTACCTCTTCTCCGAGCGCATCGAGAACACCGGGCGCATCGCCGCGCCGGAAGGGGCGGCGAACCTGGTGGCCGCCAGTGACGTGCTGCTGACGCAGGACCACGAGATCTTCGTGCGCCCCAACCCCGAGCGGCAGCGCGAGGGCGTGGGCATCGAGAACAGCGGAACCATCGAGGCCGTCACCGCCCGGCTCGAGGCCGACGGGAACATGTACGCCCTGGCGATCAACTCCGCCGGGACCGTCCGGGCGACCGGCGCGGTCAGCGAGGGCGGGCGCGTCGTGCTCAAGGCCGACGGCGGGGCGATCCGCCACACCGGGCAGATCGCCGCGAAGCGCGGCGACTCCGGCGGCGAGGTCGAGATGACCGCCGCGGACATCGAGATCGCCGAGGAGGGCGGCATCGACGCCGACGCCGACGGGGGCGGCCGCGGCGGCGAGATCATCGTCTTCGCCGAGCAAGCCGCGGAGGTCGCCGGGACCCTCTCGGCCCGCGGGACGGTCGGCGGGTTCGTGGAGACCTCCGGCGAGCAGTTGGACATCACCGGGATGGCGCTGTCCATCGGCGACGGCGGGCAGTGGCTGCTCGACCCGTCGGACGTGACGGTCGGTCCGGTCGAGGCGGCCGCGATCGGCACGCAGCTCGACGCCGGCGCCGACGTGACCGTCAACGCCGACAACAGCGTGACCGTCAACGCCCCGATCTTCAAGAGCACCACCACCGGCGCGCCGGTGCTGCTGCTGGAGACCGCGACCGGGCCGGTCACCCTCAACGCGGACATTGGGCTGGCGACCGGCGCCCTCGCCATCCACGCCGGCGGCGGGGCGTTCCAGAACGCCGGGCGCATCGTCGCGCCGAACCTGGAGCTTCAGGGCCGCGGGACCTTCATGCTGCTGAGCCCGACGAACAACTTCAACAATATCGCCGCCGACGTCAGCGGCGGATCGGCGGACTTCCTCGCCGTCCAGGACGTCAACTGGCTGGGCATCGGAAGCACCGCCAACGTCACGGGGCTCACCGCCTCCGGGACGGGCGCCGTGCTGTTCATGGGCGGCGGGATGATCTCCGTCAATGAGGACGTGGGCGTCCCCGACGGGGCGCTGATGGTCCGCACCGGCGGGATCTACCAGTCCCCCGGCACGACGGTCAAGGCCGATCAGCTCCAGTTCAAGGGCAGCGGCTTCTTCAGCCTCACCCAGCCGACCAACGACTTCGGCACCGTCGGCGTCGCCGTCGAGGGCGCCGGGAGCTTCGTGGCCATCCAGGACGCCAACGACCTGCGCATCGGCAACGTGGGCACCGCCCACGGGGTCAAGGTCGTCGGCGGGCAGGTCCACATCGCCACGCCCAACGGCTCCATCCTCGCCGAGGGGCTCTTCCCGGACAAGGTCATCGCCGGGTACCACGCCCTGGGCAACGTCGAGATCGCCGAGCGCTCCTGGTTGAGCGAGGACTACGAGCTGCTGGTCAGCAATGACAAGCCGGCCGCCACGCCGAAGGAGATGGAGAACTTCCTCGGGCTCGAGCCCGGGACGCTCGCGGGGCTGGCCGACGACAACATCGAGGGCTCGGCCGTCCTGCTGGAGTTCAACCCGATCGCCGCTGACACGGCCGGGTACGACTGGAACTTCAAGGTCCGCGAGACCTTCAGCGGTCTCTCGGCGAACGACTACTCCTTCACCGCCCTCGGCCCGGTGGGTTCGCCGGAGCTTCAGATCCTCTCGGACCTCGAGGGCGCCCGCGACGCGGGGATCCAGGAATCCGGGCTCTTCAGTTGGCAGACCGGGTGGGCGGCGAACGACTACGAGTTGAACCACGAGGACCCCTACGCCCTGCGCTTCGGCGTGCTGGATGTGACTAACGACCGGTTCCTCTCGCGTCTGCTCGTTCGGGACATCCGCTTCACCGGGCACATCGAGCCGCCCCCGCCGCCGAATCCGACGCCGCCGACGCCGGACCTGGACGCGGAGGTCCCGTTCATCTTCGAGCGGATCTTCGACCGGGTGGACGACTTCCCGGGCGTCCGGCCTGACGAGCGCCAGCCCATCGCGGGCGACGACATGCTCGTGCCCGTGCTGAACATGATGAGCACCTATTTCGACCAGGCCGCCCAGTCGACCGACCACACGTACTGGTACCAGTCGGTGGGGTCGGTCTACCAGATTCCGCGTTGAGGCGAAACCGCGCGGCCCTGCACTGTTGACTTACGCCCGCTACGGGTCTATGAATCGGATCGTTCCGCGAGGCGCGGGACGGTCCGATTCCTTTGCGCCGTTCGCCGGGCGCCGCAGTTCGGCTGGCGTGGCGGGCGTACTCGGGCCGATACACGAACCAACGGGCGTGCGCGCGCACGTCGTGCAACCGGTACCTGATTTCAGGGGAAGGACCACATGCGACAGGCCAAGGACGGGCCGGTGCGGCCGGCAGAGACGCGGGGAATCCGTGCGGTCCTGCCGGGGCTCTGCCTTCTCGCCCTGACGGCTTCGTTCGCTTCCGCGCAGGACGAGCGGGTCATCCGCCCGGAGGATTTCGACCGCACCTTCGAGCCCGCCCGCCCGGAGAGCCGCGCGGACCCGGCCAAGCTCCCCGAGCGGAAGATCAAGATCTCCCAGGAGACCACGGTCCTCGTCGATGAGCTCAAGGGCGTCCGGTTCGTCCCCCACCCGGACGAGGTCGTCGAGGTCGCCGATCAGCAGGGCGTCACCATCAAGGACATTCCCCTGCTGGACACCGAGGAATTCCGCGAGCAGATCAAGCCGTACCTCGGCAAACCGGTGACGATGCGGCTGATCAGCTTCATGATCCGGGACACGATTCTCTACTACCAGGCGCAGGACCGCCCGGTGGTGGACGTTTTCGTGCCCGAGCAGGAGATCACCAAGGGCGTGGTGCAGTTGCTGGTGGTCGAGGCCCGGGTCAACGAGGTCAAGGTCGAGGGCTTCGAGTGGTTCTCGGAGGAGCAGGTCCGCGACGCCGTCCGGGTCCAGCAGGGCGACGTGATCAATGCGCCGAAGCTGCTGAAGGACATCGACTACATCAACAAGAACCCCTTCCGCTTCTCCCGCCCGGTGCTCGAGCCCGGCGAGGAGTTCGGGACCACCGACGTGATCATCGAGGGCAAGGACCGCTTCCCGGTCCGCTTCTACGCGGGGTACGAGGACACCGGCTCGCGGGCGACCGACCTGGAGCGGGTCTTCTTCGGGGTCAACCTCGGCAATGTCTGGGACCTCGGGCATGAGGCGGGCTACCAGTACACCACCAACGGGAGCTTCAACGCCCTGGGCATCCACTCGGCCTACTACCGCATTCCGCTGCCCAACCGCGATACGCTGGCGTTCTTCGGCAACTGGGTGGACTACACCATCTCGCGGAGCAACAGCGAGTTGGGCAGTACGAACTGGATGGCCCATGTCCGGTATATCTCGGACTTCCCGGACTACGGCAACCTGCGGCATTCGATGGAGGTCGGCTTCGACTTCCGCCGGGCGGACAACGACCTCCAGGTCGGCGGCCGGACGGTCTTCGACGACTACGTCGACGTCGCCCAGTTCGCTCTCCAGTACGGCGGACGGGCCCGGGACGACCTCGGCGACACCTCCTTCACCCTCAACGGATACTGGGCGCCCGTCGAGGACCTCGTCAGCAGCCACCAGGACGACGAGCACTGGCGTCAGGCGCGCGAGGACTCCAACGCCACGTACTTCTACTTCCACGGGGCGGCCGAGCGGATCTGGATCCTCCCGGAGGAGTGGGAGTTCCACAACCGACTGACGGTCCAACTGGCCACTGCCCGCCTGCCCACGCTCGAACTGCTCGGCGTCGGCGGATACAACACCGTCCGCGGCTTCGACGATCGGGAGATCAATACCGACACGGGGCTGATCACCAGCTTCGAGCTGCGCACCCCGCGGATTCCCATCGAGTTCGAGAACGAGTGGAACATGCCCAGCTACCTCCAGTTCCTCACGTTCATCGACTACGGCTACGCCCGGAACTGCGGGTCCGCCGAGCTGGAGCGCCGTTATTACGACCTGATGAGCGTCGGTGCGGGGGTCCGCTTCCGCCTCAGCGACCTGGTGACCCTCCGCTTCGACTACGGGCACAAGCTCGAGGACGTCCACGACAGCCCCTCCGGCGACGGGCGGGTGCACCTGTACGTGATGTTCAGCTATTGAGAGGCAGCGCTCGGCGATCTTCCGCCCGCCCGCGGTTCACTCCTGCCCGATTACCCCGTCGGCGATGGACTTGACCTGTTCGACCAGCGCTTCGGCGCGCCGCCGCTGCGGGGCTTCGGCGAAGATGCGCATGATCGGCTCGGTGTTCGAGGCGCGGACGCTGACCCAGGCGTCGGCGAAGTCGGCCCGCAGGCCGTCGTCCTCGTTGAAGCGCACCGGCGTCTCGCCGCCCAGTTCCACCTTCGTCCGTTCGATGATCCGCCCGATCGCCCCGGCGGGGCAGGGCTGCTTGGTCTTGACCAGCGCGTAGCGCGGGATGGCTCCGGACAGCTCGCTCAGCGGCTTGCCCGTCTCCGCGAGATACTGAAGCAGCATCGCCATGCCCACCAGCGAGTCGCGGACCTCTACCACGCGCGGGTCGATCACGCCGCCGTTGCCCTCGCCGCCGAAAATGCACCCCTCCCGCTGCATCGCCTCGACCACGTTCGCCTCGCCCGTCGGGGCGCGGACGACCTCCGCGCCCGCCTCCGCGGCGATGTCGTCGATCATCCGGCTGGTCGCCAGGTTCGCCGCCAGCGTCCCCCGTCGATGTCGCAGGACGAAGGCGGCGCAGAGGGCGAGGGTGTACTCCTCGCCGATGAACCTGCCGGTCTCGTCGACCACCACCAGGCGGTCGGCGTCGGGGTCCTGGGCGAACCCCGCCGCCGCGTCGTGCTCCGCGACCGCCTTGCACAAATCGCCGAGGTTCTTCTCCACCGGCTCGGGCTCGTGGGCGAAGCGCCCGTCCGGCGTCCCGTTGAGGTGGACCACGTCGCAGCCCAGCGCCTCCAGCAGCATGGGCGTGACCGTGCACCCTGCGCCGTTGATCGAGTCGACCACGACACGGAAGCCCCGGGCCCGTACGGCCTGGACGTCGGTGATCGCCAGCACCGCGTCGCGGTGGCGCTCGTGGGTGCTCTGATCGCTGCGCATCTCGCCAAGGCGGTCGGTCTGGACCGTGGACCAGGCGCGGTCGCTCCAGAGTCGCTTCAGGCCTTCGGCCTGCCCGGCCGTCAGGCTCGGCCCGTGGGGTTGGAGGAACTTGATCCCGTTGTAGGCGGGGGGGTTATGCGAGGCGGTGATCATCACGCCCCCGGCGGCTTCGAGCGTTCGGGTCATCAGCCCGACGCCCGGCGTGGAGAGGAGCCCGAGGTCCACCACGTTGACCCCGACTGCCTGGAGTCCGGCCGCCACGGCCCGGCGGATCATGGGCCCGGAGGGGCGGGAGTCCCGCCCGAGGACGATTGTTTTGCCCGCCCCGACGTGGGTTCCGAAGGCACACCCGAAATCGCACGCGGTCTGCGGGCTCAGCGAGCCCCCGATCGTCCCGCGAACGCCCGATACGCTGACTATCAACCGATCCATGTTCGTTTGCCTCGTTGGTTCGTTGGATTCCCGTGCGGGTCCGACCGCGCCGGCGGCCGGGGGCCCGCCTTGCGGCGTCGCCAGTTAACCAGTCAACGAGTCGGCGAGTCAACGAGTTAGCGGGTCGGCGAATCGCTCACCGGACCGTCAGCGGGAGCACCGCCTCAAAGGCCGGGATGTACCGCTCCCGGTAGAGTCGCTCGTAGAGCGCCCGTTCGTTTGGGCGGGGGGGGACGGCGTCGCGGGTGCGGACCATCGCCTCGACGCCCTCGTCCAGGCGCCACCGCCCGACGCCCACGCCGGCCAGGACGGCCGCGCCGAGGGAGACGGTCTCCGCCTCGCTCGCCGGGCGGATCGGGCATCCCAGCACGTCGGCGAGCATCTGCGTCCACAGGGCGCTCGCGGCCCCGCCGCCGCCAAGGGCGACCCGGTCGCGCACGTCGCCGGCGCGTTCGCGCAGGGCTTGGAGCATCCGCCGCACCTCCAGCGAGAGCCCCTCCAGCAGCGAGCGGTACATCTCCGCCGGTCCGTGGCGGTCGGTGAGACCGAGCATCGCCCCGCGGGCCCGGTCCAGCCCGGACGGGAAACGGACGCCCCACCACTGCGGGAGGGTCAGCAGCCCGTCGCATCCGGGCGGGACCTCCGCGGCGCGGGAACCCCAGATCGCCTCATCGCCGCCGAAACGCCGGGCGAACCACCGCAGCACGTACGCCCCGGACTGCAGCACGCATTCGTAAAGGTACCCGCCGCCGGGGGCGATCAGCGTGCGGAACAGCTCGCCGAGCGTGGGCGCTTCGCCGCGGACGCCCAGGACGATGCTCGTGCCGAGGCTCAGCGTCATCGCCCCCGGTCGGGACGCCCCGCAACCGACGCCGAAGACGTGCCCGTCCCCCCCGGCCGCGACGACGGGCGTCCCCGCCGCAAGGCCGGTCGCCTCGGCGGCGTCGCCGCTGACGGCGCCGATCGGCTCGCCGGAGGAGACGAGCTCCGGCAGGGCGGTCGCGCCCAGGGGTTCCGGAAGGTATTCGCCGATCCACTCGCGGCGGGTGAGGTCCACGAGCCCGCAGGTGTCCGCCCCGGCCGGGCAGGTCGCACGCCGCCCGGTGAGTCGCTCGGCCAGCACGGAGCAGACGTCCGCAAAGCCCGCCGCCCCGGCGAGCGTCTCCGGCTCGTGCTGCCCAAGCCACGCCAGCCGGGCCGGGGCCGAGGTGACGTCCAGCGGCTTGCCCGTCCGCTCGTGATACGCCGTCCGTCCGAGCTGCTCGCCGAGCCGCCGCACCTGCTCGGCGCAGCGGACGTCCAGCCAGAGGATCGCCGGGCGCAGGAACCGCCCCCGCGCGTCGGTCAGCGTGAAGCTCTCCCGCTGGAACGCCAGCCCGATCGCCCGCACGCGCGCCGGGGCGACGCCCTCGATCGCGGTGCGGATCGCCGTCCGGCAGGACCGCCACCACGCTTCGGGGTCCTGCTCGGCGAAGCCTTCGCGGGCGGTGCGGACCTCAAGCGACGCCGCGCCCCGCGCGACGCGCCGCCCGTCGGGAGTCCACAGGCACGCCTTGACCGACTGCGTGCCCGCGTCGATGCCCATCAGCAACCCGTCGTCTCCGCTCATGGACGGAACCATACCGCCCGCCGCAAACCGGGGCAACGGGGCGGAGGACGCCGAGGAACCCGTGGCATGGGCGTCTGGCGCGTGGGATGCATGGTCAAGACGGCTACGGCGGAATACCGACGCGCACCCGCGCCGCGCGACGGCGGGAAACGCTATTGGCACCCGAAGCGGCGGTCAGTACAATACGGAGCTTCACTCCTTCCGGCCTTTTGAGATCGCCGCAATCGGACACAGAGCCTATGGACCGCAGTTGTAATGACATCCGCAGCGACTTCATGGACTTCTTCACGAAGCGGGGACACACCTTCGTGCCCTCCAGCTCGCTGCTGCCCGCCGACGATCCGACGCTGCTGTTCGCCAACGCGGGGATGAACCAGTTCAAGGACGTCTTCCTCGGGCGTGAGCAGCGGGAGTATTCGCGCGCGCACAACTCGCAGAAGTGCATCCGGGCCGGGGGCAAACACAACGACCTCGAGGACGTCGGGCACGACGTCTACCACCATACCTTCTTCGAAATGCTCGGGAACTGGAGCTTCGGAGACTACTTCAAGCGCGAGGCGATCGACTGGGCGTGGGAACTGCTCACCGATGTCTGGGGCCTGGAGCCCGAACGCCTGCACGCGACGTACTTCGAGGGCGACCCGTCCGACGGGCTCGAGCCGGACGAGGAGGCGCGGAGGTTCTGGGAGACCCACCTGCCGCCCGAGCGCATCCACCCGGGCAACAAGAAGGACAACTTCTGGGAAATGGGCGCTACGGGCCCCTGCGGGCCGTGCAGCGAAATCCACTATGACCGCACGCCGGATCGCTCCGGGGCGGCGCTGGTCAACGCCGATTCGCCCGAGGCGATCGAGATCTGGAACCTCGTGTTCATGCAGTTCAACCGGGACGAGTCCGGGGCGCTGTCGC
>CAYTQL010000063.1:0-11666 GCA_964439555.1 uncultured Planctomycetaceae bacterium
CTGGCGACGCTGACCATGTACCCGCTGGCGACGATGGCGATGTCCTCGCCGTCGATGAGGTGCTTGAATCCGGCGTCGGAGAAGTCCTCGTTCTCGTCGTAGATCAGCGGCACGTCCGGGCGGTGGGTTCGCATGTAGCAGAGCCCGTCGATGTTGGCCATCTTCTCGGTGAGCTTGAAGGCCATCACGGCATCGGACGGGTGGAACAGGCGGATCGCCGGATCGCCGTCGACACGTTTGGAGTTGGCGAAGCTGCGGATGAACGCCAGGTCCGGCAGGCCCATCTGGCTGGGTCCGTCCGCCGCCAGCGAGACGCCGGCGTGCGAGCCGCAGAGCTTGACGTTGGCGTTGGAGATCACCGCCATCTCGATCTGGTCGTACCCGCGGACCAGGAACTTCGCGAAACTGGAGGCGAAGGGGATTTTTCCGGCGGCCGAGAGCCCCGCCGCGGCGGAGATCATGTTCTGCTCGGCGATGCGGCACTCGAAGAAGCGGTCCGGGTGCTGATCGGCGAAGAAGCAGGCGAAGGTGGAGTTGCTCACGTCGCCGTCGAGGGCCACGACGCGCTCGTCGCGTCCGAGGGCGGCCAGGGCGGCGCCGTAGGCGCGGCGGGTGGCGAGCTTGCCCTCGGCGACCGCGGCGCCCAGTCCGGCCGCTTCCATCGCCTCGGAGAAGGTCCCCGCCGAGAGCGGACCCTCGGGCTGGGCCCGGGTCACCTCGGCCGGGGGCGTCAGCTCGAGGGCGTCGACCTCGCCCGCCTCGGCGACGCCGAGCGTCTCGGCCAGGGCGTCCAGGTCGGCGCAGGCCTGGTCCACGTCGTCGCCCTTGAGCGGCTTGCCGTGGTAGTTGCCGGTCTTGAACTTCTCGACGCCCCAGCCCTTGACGGTGCGGGCGACGACGGCGAGGGGTTTCTCGGACGGCTCGGCGGTCAGGGCCTCGAAGACCTCGTCCCAGTTGTGCCCGTCGATGACCTTGACCTCGAAGCCGAAGGCCTCGAGCTTGGCGGTCAGCGTCTCGGCGTTCTGCTGGGCGGAGACGTAGTCGCTCTGCCCCTCGCCGTTGGCGTTGAAGATCACCCGGACGACCTTGAGGTCATGGTCGCGGATGAAGTCCATCGCCTCCCAGACCTGCCCCTCGCGGGCCTCGCCGTCGCCGACGAAGCAGTAGATCTTCTTGTCCGCCTCGTTCAGCCGGGCCGCCGCGGCGAGTCCGGCCGCCACGGAGATGCCCTGCCCGAGCGAGCCGGTGGCGGCGTCGAAGAAGGGAAAGCCCTCGGCGGGGTTGGGGTGCCCGTCAAGGACGGAGTCGCCCTCGCGGAGGGTGAGGCAGTCCTCGAAGCTCAGTTGCCGGGCGGCGTCGAAACTGCCGACCGCCCCGCCGAGCTCGGCGTAGGCGGCGTAGATCACGGGCACGGCGTGCCCCTCGGAGAGCACCAGGCGGTCGCTGGTGGGGTTCCAGGGGTTCTGCGGATCGTAGCGCATCACGCGGTACATCAGCGCCGTGGTCAGGTGAATCAGGCTCAGGGCGCTGGAGGGATGGCCGCTGCCGGCCTCGCCGCACATGCGCACGATCTGCTTGCCCAGCTTGATGACCTTCGCATCGAGGTCCTTGTACTCCGCCATCGTCAAATCTCCCGTTAGAGTCGGCTGGTTGTCGGTCCGTTGGAAAGACCGACAAGCTACCGGAAAGCCCCGGGCAAGGCAATGACAAGTGCCGCGACCGAAGCGGCCGAAAATGGGGAATCCGGATTATGAATCCCGTCCGAAGCCCGGAGCCCGAAACGCTCCGCAAGGCAGGCGACGCCTCGGGGGTTCGCGCTTCGACCCTACGCGGCGCGTCTGCGGCGCAGCAGCACCGCGCCGATCGCCAGCATCGCCAGGACGGACGGCTCGGGGACGACGTTGTCGATCCAGTCGAGATACGGATAGAGCAGCATCCCGCCGAGCCCCGAGCCGAACAGCGGCGCCTCGGGATACCCCACCCAGCTCACGGAGAAGGTGTTGGTTCCGACGATCTGCAACTCGCCGTCGACGCTCACGAAGCTCGGGCCGCCGGAGTCTCCCCCGCCGAGGGTCGTCTCGACGAGGTTGCCCAGCGAGCCGTCGCCGAAGACGTTGTACGTGCCGTCCGGGTCGTCGAAGTCGGCGTACCAGACCTCCGCGACCGGCAAACCCTCGTCGTCCAGGGCGACCTGGTCGATCGTGTTGTGCCCGTAGCGCTTCACGTCGAGGAACAGTTGCCCCGAGAATCCGTCGGTCCCGGCGCCCGTCTGCCCGTAGCCGACCTGCCGGGTGATCTGCACGTCGCTCAGCGGCGAGCGGTACAGCGGGTAGATCGGGACGCTCTCGGGGACCGGCTCGGCGAGTTCCAGGATCGCCAGGTCGTCGTTGACCGCGGGGTTGTTGAAGCCGGTGAAATCCGGGTGGAGGTGGATCGCCGAGGCCCCGATGACGCTCGTACCCGAGCCGCCGTCGTTGAGGAAGAACAGGACGTCCTCGGGAGCGAAATCGACCGAGCCGTCGGCGTCGGTCTCCACCACGTGCCCGGCCGTGAGGACGTGCCGCGGACTGATCATCGCCCCCGTGCCGAGGTAGCCGAACCCCGGCGAGACCTGCGCGAAGACGCTGCCGACCCCGGCATGCGGCGAACCGGACAGGTTCGAGTCCACGTGGAAGTGCGGTTCGTCCGCCGGCCAGGCGTCCGGCGACCCGGCGACGATGGAGGCTTCGTACAGCGGCGGGGCGGCGAAGTGCGCCGGCGGCGACGCCCAGTCGACCGTGGTCAGCGGCGCGACGCCGAACGAGGCTTCGATGCCCGCACCGCCGGCGAGGCCGCCGCAGACCAGCGGGACCAGGACGAGGGCAACCAGGGGCAATCCGAGCGGAAGACGGGTGTGGAGCAATGTCATGACTCACTCCTTGCACGCCCGCGGAGACATGGCAGACCGCGAGGCCGTGCGAACTTCACTTCAAGCGCGTCCGACCCGGCGCACGCCGAGACCGGGAGCCTTGAGCAGATACCGCCGGAGTGAGCCCCTCCAGGCACACGCCCCGCAGCTACGGGGCGATTCTCCATATCCCCTTATAACCGGAGACGCCCGATCCGTCAACGCGATCCGCGTGCGCCCTCGTTGCTCGCCCTGCAGAAAACGGCAACGACGCCGCGTGAACGGACGTCGTTGCCGCAGTTGTCGTTGCCGTCAACGAGTCGAGGAGTCAACGGATCGGCGAAGTTGCGAATCAGCCGCCTCTTACGCCAGGCAGGCCTGGAGGTCCTCCTCCACCGTCCCGATGGGCATGAGGTTGAACTGCTCGTTGAGCACCTTGAGGATATTCGGCGGGGTGAACGCCGGGATCGTCGGGCCGAGGCGCATGTCCGTGATGCCCAGGTGCAGCAGCGTCAGGAGGATGGCCACCGCCTTCTGCTCGAACCAACTGAGGATGAAGCTCAGTGGCAGTTCGTTGACCTCGCAGTCGAACGCCTCGGCCAGGGCCACGGCGATGCGGATCGCCGAGTAGGCGTCGTTGCACTGCCCGCAGTCGAGCATTCGCGGGATCCCGCCGATGTCGCCGAAGGGCAGCTTGTTGAAGCGGTACTTTCCGCAGGCGAGGGTGAGGATGACGCAGTCGTCGGGGACCTTCTCGGCGAACTCGGTGTAGTAGTTTCGTCCGGGCTTGGCGCCGTCGCAGCCGCCAATGAGGAAGAAATGGCGGATGTCGCCGTTCTTGACGGCGTTGACGACCGCCTCGGCCGCCTCGCCGAGGGCGTGATGCCCGAAGCCGGTCATCGTGTACTTTTCCTCGGCGTCCTCGGCGAACCCCGGCGCCGCCAACGCCGCCTCGATCACCGGCGTGAAGTCCTTGTGACCGTTCGCGTCGGCTTCGATGTGCTCGACGCCCGGCCAGGAGACCACGCTGGTGGTGAAGATGCGGTCCTTGTAGCTGTCTTTGGGCGCCTGGAGGCAGTTGGTGGTCATCAGGATCGCGCCGGGGAAGTCGTCGAACTCCTGCCGCTGGTCCTGCCACGCCCCGCCGTAGTTGCCCACGAAGTGCTCGTGCTTCTTGAGTTCGGGGTAGGCGTTGCCCATGAGCATCTCGGAGTGCGTGTAGACGTTGATGCCCTTGCCCTCGGTCTGCTCGAGGAGCATCTTCAGATCAAGCATATCGTGCCCGCTGACGGCGATGCACTTGCCGGCCTTGGGAGTCACGCGGACCTGGGTGGGCTCGGGGCGCCCGAGCCGCTCGTTGTGCCCGGCGTCGAGCAGTTCCATGACCTTGAGGTTCAGCTCGCCGACCTTCATGCACCAGGCCTGAAGCTCGGCCGCGTCCTTCGGGCGACGGGTGAGGTAGTCCAACGCCGCGTGGAAGCCGCGCCACACCGCCTCGTCCTCCTTGCCGAGGATGCGGGCGTGGTCCATGTACGCCGCGGCGCCCTTGAGCCCGTAGGTCATCAGCTCCTGGAGCCCGGTGACGTCCTCGCCAAGTTCCTCCATGCGCTTCTGGATGCTCACCTCCTCGCCGGCGTTGACGGCGGAGGAAACGTCCGAGAGGCTCTCCCACCACGGGACCGGGGTCGAGAACTGCTCGGGCTCCTCGCCCGCGTCGCTGACGGCCGAGCGGTACAGATCCTCCGCCTTCCGGCGAACGTCGACGCCGCATCGGAGCATCTCCAGCAGGTCCTCGGGGTTGAAGTTGACGTTGGTGACGGTGGCGAACAGCGCCTCGACGACATAGACGTCCACCTCGGCGTCCCGCTTGCCGTACTGGTAGGCGCGATGGGCGTAACGGGCGATGTCCTTGACCGCGTAGACCAGCAGGTCCTGGAGGGCGGCGGTGTCCGGGTCCTTCCCGCACACCCCGTGGGCGGTGCACCCGGCGCCCTTGGCGGTCTGTTCGCACTGGTAACAGAACATGTTCATGGGCTTCGTTCCTTTCGTTCTCCTGTAACGGCGTCCGGCCGTTCTATTGACTCTCGATGTATTCCTTCAACGCAACGGCGTTGTTGTGCTGCTCGTCCTTCGCCCCGTAGACCAGCGTGACCCGCTTGGTCCGGGCGATTTCCCGGAGGCGTTCGATCGCCTCGGTGTGCTCGCCGAGTTCCTCGAAACAGCGTCGCTTGAACTCGTCCCACTTGTCCGGGTCGTGATCGAACCCGGTGCGCAGCTCCTCGCTGGGGGCCAGCTCCTTGCGCCACGCGTCGAGGCGGGCCTCGTCCTTGCTCACGCCCCGCGGTTAGAGGCGATCGACCAGCACGTGGCGTCCGTCCCGGTCGGCGGCGGTGTCGTAAGCTCGCTTGACGGCGACATTTATGGGCGATCCTCAGGCGACGGGCTCTTTCGTGGCCGCGCCGATCTCCACCACGCCCGAGCCCTCGAGCATGTAGAAGATCACATCCACCGGCGTGATGTGCCGCCGGAGCGACTCGCCGGGGTTCAGTTCGATGTGAACCACCTGGGCGTGCTCGGAGCTGTGAAGCGGCTTGGCGCTGATCCCGTACGGGTTGGCCATCGCTCCGACTTCACTGGTGTGTGCAGTCTGCATGATCTTGCTCTTCCTTGATATGCGCGCCGAGCGGGCTAACCCACCTTCACGCCGTTGACCTGCGAAATCCGACCGTCCACGCCCACGACGGTGACCGTCCGGTCCACCTTCACGCCGGCGGCGTCCTCGGCCGCGTCGAGAATCCGCTCCAGCCCGCCGCAGCAGGGCACCTCCATCCGCACGATGGTGATCGAGCGGACGTCGTTGGCCTTGAGGATGCGGGCGAGTTTCTCGACGTACGGGCTCGGGTCGTCGAGCTTCGGACAGGCGATCGCCAGCGACTTGCCGGTGAGCATCCGGTCGTGGAAGTCCGGCATGGCGTAGGCGGCGCAATCGGCCGCCAGAACCACCTCCGCCCCGTCCCAGATCGGCCCCTGCTCGGGCAGGAGGGTCAACTGGACCGGCCAGTGACGCAATTGCGATTCGCCGGAGGCGCTGGACGCTCCCGTCGGCTTGGGCGCCGCGGGCTTGGGGCCTGCGGGCTCCGGGTCATCCGCGGCGTCGAACATCCGCGCCATGGTCCCCGGGCAACCGCACGGGAGATCCGGCTTGGAAGCCGGCGTCTCGGCCGGGGCGTCCTCGGCGTCGAGTTCGGCGAGGCGCTGCTCGACGGCCTCCTCGTCGAACGCCTCGGCCGGGCGCTCCTCGATGGTGATGGCGTCCTTGGGGCACTCGCCGAGACAGTTGCCCAGCCCGTCGCAGAGGTTCTCGGCGACGAGGCGGGCCTTTCCGTCGACGATCTCGATGGCGCCCTCGGCGCAACTGGGCACGCAGAATCCGCAGCCGTCGCACTTGTCCGGATCGATCTTCACGATTTTGCGTGTCGCAGCGGTGGTGGTCATGTCCTGCTCCTTGGTTTCCTGTGACTGTCCCCTTTGTAGCGGACCGGGCGAGCGCGGGCCTTGACTTGCGTCAAATCATGCAGAGTTTTTCCCACTTTTTTTCGTCGCCGCCTTCTGCGACCTCCCCGGCTGCGGGACAAGTGCTGTCGTTTTCGCCGCTCCGGGGGTATCCTGCGTGCCGAAAGGCGACCCGGGATGCGCATCCTCTACATTCATCAGTACTTCGCGACGCCCCGCGGGCGGACCGGCACCCGCAGCTACGAGCAGGCGCGGGCTTTCCGGGACGCCGGGCACGACGTGACCGTCCTGACCAGCTCCGCCCAGCTCCGAACGGAAGAGGTCCCCTGCGGGCTCGGACGCTTCCGCCGGGGGCGCATCGACGGGCTCGATGTCGTCGTCGCCCACCGCCCCTATCGCCAGGAGATGTCCCACGCCCGCCGGGCGGCGGCGTTCCTGGGCTTCATGTGGGACGCCGCACGCTTCCTGCTCGCCGGACCGGCGTTCGACCTGGTCTTCGCCACCAGCACGCCGCTGAGCGTGGGGGTTCCGGCGCTGGTGGGCAAGGTGCTTCGCGGGGTCCCCTTCGTCTTCGAAGTCCGTGATCTCTGGCCGGACGTCCCCCGGGCGCTGGGGCTGATCGGGCCCGCCCCGAGCGCGGTGCTGGGGTCCATGGAGCAGGCGTTCTACCGGGAAGCCCGCTTCGTGGTCGCGGTGAACGACGACGTAGCCGGACGGATCGAGCAGAAGACCGGCGGGCGGACGCAGACCGTCGTGGTCCCCAACGCCGCGGATACCGACTTCTTCCGCCCGGAGCGCTCGGCGGAGGGTTTCGCCGAGGACATCGGGCTCGGCGGGCGGCTTCTGTGCATCCACGCCGGGGCGATGGGCCCGGTGAACCACCTGGAGACCGTTTTGGACGCCGCCGCGGTCCTCCGGGACCGCGAGGACGTCGGGTTCGTGCTCATCGGCGAAGGCAGCCGGAAAGAGGCCCTCCGCCGACGCGTCGAACGCGAGAACCTGGCGAACGTCCGCATCCTCGACGGCGTACCGAAACAGCGTCTCGCGGACATCCTCGGAAGCTGCGGCGTCGGACTGATGACGGTCGCCCCGGTCCCCGAACTGGAGTGGAACTGCGCGAACAAGTTCTTCGATTACCTCGCCTCCGGCCTGCCGGTCGTGCTCAACTACGGAGGCTGGCAGGCGCGCGAGCTGGAATCCGCCGGCGCCGGGCTGGCCGCACCGGCCGGGGACAGCGAAGCCTTCGCCAAGGCGATCCGCCGAATCGCCGATGATCAACCGGGACGGCGCGCCATGTCCGCCGCCGCCCGCCGCCTCGCCGAGACGGCGTTCGAACGCCGCGCGGTCCTCCAGCCGCTGCTGGAGGCGCTGAGCCGCCTGGAAGCCGACCTGAGGGAGCATTGACTGCATGAGCGAACCTGCCGCCGAGCCCGCCCCGCTGGTCAGCGTCCTCGTGCCGATCCGCAACGAAGCGGGCTTCATCGAGCGTTGCCTCGAGAGCATCCTGGAGCAGACCTATCCCGCTGACCGCATCGAGCTGCTGGTGCTCGACGGGATGAGCGACGACGGGACGCGCGAGATCGTCACCCGCCTGGGGGGGCGCGACCAACGCGTGCGCCTGGTGGACAACCCCCGGCGGATCGTCCCGACGGCGATGAACATCGGCATCCGCGAAAGCCGCGGCGAGATCATCATCCGCGTCGACGGGCACACCGTGGTGGAGAAAGACTTCATCGAGCAGTCCGTCCGCGCCCTGCGGGAGCACCCGGACGCCTGGTGCGCCGGCGGCCCGACGCGGACCGTCAACGAAACCTACGTCGGGCGGGCGATCTCCGCGGCCATGTCGTCCCCGGTCGGCGTGGGCAACGCCATGTTCCGCCTCGGCGGGTACGAGGGCTACGTGGACACCATCGCGTTCGGCGCCTACTGGCGGTGGGTCTTCGAGAAGATCGGGCTCTTCGACGAGGAACTGGTCCGCAACCAGGACGACGAGCTGAACTATCGGCTGATCAAGGCGGGGGGGAGAATCTACATGACGCCGAAGGTCCGGAGCACCTACTTCGCCCGCACCTCGCTGCGGAAACTGTGGCGGCAGTACTACCAGTACGGCTTCTGGCGGATCCGAACCATGCAGAAACACCGCGAGCCGGCGACGCTGCGCCAGGTCGCCCCGCTGGCGTTCGTGCTGATCTGGATTGCGCTGATCGTCGCGGCGGCGGCGTGGGGACCGATGCGCTGGGCGCTGGCGGGGTTCGCGGCGCTGTACCTGCTGGGGCTGATCGCCGGGGCGGCCGACGTCGCCCGTCGCGGACGCCTCGCCGAAGCGCCCCTGGCGCCGGCGATCTTCCCCCTGCTGCACTTCGGCTACGGGCTGGGCAGCCTCGCCGGCGTGGTGCACTTCCTGGTCCTCCGCCGCGGGGGCGAGTCGCTCCAGGACATGAAAATCTCGCGATAGGAGCCGGGCATGCTGAGCAGGTCATTGCAGGCGATACGGGGCATCCTCTGGCCGGCGGGGCGCGGCGAGGCCGCGCGTCGGGGCTACGAGGCCGCTGCCGAAGCGTTCTTCGGGCAGGGGCGCGCTTTTGCCTTCTGGAAGGGGCGGATCGCCCTCTACGCCATCCTCCGGGCGCTGGGCGTCTCCGAGGGCGACGAGGTCCTCGTTCCGGGCTACACCTGCGTGATGGTCCCGGGACCGGTGATCTACGCCGGGGCGAAGCCCGTCTACGTGGACATCGACCCGCACACCTACAACGTCCGCCCGGAGCAGGTCGCCGAACAGGTCACCGAGCGAACCCGGGCGATTCTCGTCCAGCACACCTACGGGCTGCCCGCGCCGGTGCGGGAAATCCGCGAGATCGCCGAACCCCGGGGCATCCCGATCATCGAGGACTGCTGCCACACCTTCGGCGGGAAACTCGACGGGCAATTCCTGGGCGCCTTCGGCGACGCGGCGTTCTTCTCCGGGCAGTGGAACAAGCCCTTCGTCACCGGCGTCGGCGGGTTGGCGCTGGTCCACGATTCCGACCTGGCCGAGCGCGTGGCCGCCGAGCAGGCAAGCTACCCCCCGCCGGGAACGAAGCAGGCGTTCATGCTCGCCGCCCAGTTGCTCGCCTACGAGACGATCGTTTTCCCCTCCGTCACGCCGCTGATCACGCGGATGTTCCGCTGGATGACCGCCAAGGGGCTCGTGGTCGGCAGCTCCAGTTCCGCGGAGTTCGAGCCGGTGATGCCCGAGGGATACGCCCGGGGCCCGGCGCCGATCCAGTCCCGCCTCGGACGCGCCGAAATCGGGCGGATCGGGCGGAACCTCTCCCGCCGGTCCCACGCCACGCAGCGATACATCCGCGAGCTGCCGAAGCTGGGCTACGCCGTCCCGCCGGTGGAGGACTACCCCGAGGCGATGATCCTGCGGTTCCCCGTGCGGACGGCCAACAAGCCCGAAGCCCTGGACCAGGCCAGCCGCCACGGCGTGGAGATCGGCTCCTGGTTCGAATGCCCCCTCCACCCCATCGAGACCGACCAGGAGGCGTTCGGATACGTCGACGGGACCTGCCCGGCCGCGGAAAAGGCCGCGCACGAAGTGATCAACCTCCCCACACACCGGCGCGTGAGCGACCGGACGATCGACAAGACGCTCCAGTACCTCCGCGACGTCTGCGAACCCGCCGAGCCCGCCTGAGCGCTATCCCCCCGCCCCGGCGGGGACCGGCGCGGCGGCGCGGGTGAGGTAGCGGTCGATCCGCTCGGCGACGCGCCGCCCGGAGTAGATCGCCGTCGCGACGTAGGTGGGCCCCTCGAGCAGGTCGCCGGCGACGAAGACGCCCCCGACCCCGGTGTGCTGCTCGTCGGCGCGGATGCGCCCCTCCGCGTCGGTCTCCAGGCCGAGCCCGTCGACCAGCGCCGCGTCCGGACGGTTCTCGAAGCCCAACGCCAGGACCACCACGTCGGCCGGGATGCGGAACTCGCTCTGGGGGATCTCCTTCATCCGCGGTCCGGTCGCGCTGGGCTCCCACCGCACCAGGGACGCCCGGACCTCCGTCAGCCGCCCGTTGTCCGACTCGAAGCCCTGTGTCGCCACGCACCAATGCCGCGAAAGCCGCTCGACGAGCTCTTCGCCGAGATGCTCCGAGGGCTCGGGCACGTCGGAGGGGTGGGCTTCCGGGAGAATCTCGAGCTGCTGGACCTCCGCCGCCCCGCTCATCAGGGCGGTCTCCACGCAGTCCTCGCCGGTGAGCCCGCCGCCGATGACCACCACCCGCCTGCCCTCGACGCCGAGATCGCCGCCGGTCTGGTGGGTCCGCAGGAAGTCCATGGCAAAGCGGACGTCGCGGTGCGCACGCCCGGGAACGTCCAGGTCCCGCGGCATGCGGGCGCCGGTGGCGAGGCACAGCGCATCGAACTGCCCGGCCAGTTCGGACGGGGGGATGTCCCGCCCGACCGTTACGCCGGTGCGGAACGTCACGCCCTCGGCGCGAAGCTGCTCGAGCCGGCGGTCGAGCAGGGATTTGCTCAGCCGGTGCTCGGGGATGCCGATCCGCAACAGCCCGCCGGGTTCCGCGTCCGCCTCGAAGACCGTCACGTCGTGCCCGGCGCGGACGAGCTGCTGAGCGGCCGCCAGCCCGGCCGGGCCGGACCCGACGACCGCCACGCTGCGCCCGCTGACCGTCTCGGCGGAGCGCGGGACGACCCAGCCTTCCTCGAAGGCCTTGTCGATGATCTGCCGCTCGATCTCCTGGGCGCCGACGGCGTAGCCGCTGAGGGCCTTCTTGCACTCGCTCTGGCAGAACGCCGGGCAGACGCGGGCGGTCAGCTCGGGGAAGTTGTTGTGCTGGTGGAGCAGGTCGCTCGCCTCGCGCCAGCGGTCGAGGTACGCCAGTTGGACGAAGTCCGGGACGGCGTTGTGCAGCGGGCAGCCCGTCTCGCGGCAGCGCGGGTTCATGCAGCTCATGCAGGCGGCGGAGGCGAGGGAAATCGCCGTGGGCGGCTGCTTCTCGCCGGCCAGGAAGGCGTCGATGGATTTCTCGTAGCGCGCCAGGACCGCCCGCTGGCGGCGCGACCAGCCCGGGAGCTTGCGGAGGAAGCGCATGCGCTTGAGCGCCTTGAGCATCCACGGGCGCAGCGGCAGGTCGAAGCGCCACCGCCGCGAGCCCAGCGCGAACTCGGCGTGCCAGAGATGCCGGTAGCCGATCCGGTCTCCGTTGGCGAGGTTGACGTTGTACTTCGCCCGGTCGCGGGCGTACTTCTCCGGGCTGGTGGCCAGCTCGGC
>CAYTQL010000064.1:0-11520 GCA_964439555.1 uncultured Planctomycetaceae bacterium
AAGATGACCTTGACAGGACTCACTTCATGGGAGCCCGCATGCGTCGCGTCCTGTTGATCCTGCTCGCCCTGGTGCTGCTGGCGCTCGTCGCCGCGGCGGTGACGCTCTACCTGATGGCGGCCGCGGCGCCGGAAGACTACGCCCCGGCCCGTTTGAGCGCCTCCGAACGGGCCCGGCGCGCCAGGGAGTTCACCAACAAGGTGCTCCTGCGGGACTTCTACAACGAAGTCCAGCGATCGCGCCCTTTCGAGATGACGTTGACCGAGGGGGCCCTGAACGCCTATCTCGCCTCGGCCGACGAGATCGCCGGCAACTATCCGCACGTCAAGCCCGGGACGGTGGACGCCTGGATGGAGGAGAAAAACCTGGCCGAGCCGGCGATCGCCCTGCACGCCGGCTACCTGACGCTGATGGTCCGCTCGGCGGAGTTCAACAAGGTCCTCAGCGTGGACGTGGCGCCGGTCTTCGAGGGGGAGGGGTCGATGCGGGTCGAACTGCGGGGCGTCCGCGTCGGGACGCTCCCGGTGCCCGAACGCCTCGTGGCCGATCAGCTCGGCGCCATCCGCTCGGCGATGCGGGGGCAGGGGCGACGCATCGAGCGGCGCGAGGGCAGCCCGGGCATTTCCGCCGACGACCTGGCCGCGGCGCTCGGTTCGGTGCTCGGGGCGATGGGCGGCGGGCCGATCTCCACCACACTCCCGCGCGACTTCGACGGGCGAATCGTCCGCCTCGACGCGCTGGAGATCGACGAAGAAACGCTCCGCATCCGCTTCAACGTCCGACCGGCGGAGGGAGCGTGACGGTTGGTGCTCGAGCAGGAGGAAGGGGCGCGGCAGGACCGCTGCCGGCGATCGGGATCAGCCGAGGACGGCGCCGGGGCGCACGCCGCACTGCTCGCGACGCCCCCGGCGTCGTTGCCGCAGACGGGTCGAGCCCTCAGCGAGCCAGCCGCCGCAACGTCCAGTCCTCGGCGTCGGGCTGCGCGGCGGTCAGTTCGAAGCGGCCTGTGACGGTTCGCCCGTCCAGGCGGACCTCCCAGCGGGCGGGGGCGCGGTCGAGCATTTCGTACGTTCCGCGGTCCACGCGTTTGATCTCCCCGCGTCCCCGGCTGATCGGGCCCTCGTAGGTCAGGTAGACCACGCGGTGGTCCGGGAGCTTCCGGGCGGGGGTTTCCGCCCCCTCGGCCAGGGCGTCGGGGCTCTGAGCAAGACGCCAGGTCGCCAGCGTTTCGCCCCGTGCGAGCATGAGGTCGTAGTGGTCCGGACCGCGCCCGGTGTGCAGGTGGATGACAAAGGTGCTGGACATGCTGCACATGGTAGCAAGAATGGAGCGCCGGGAAAGGGTCCGCCCGGCGGCGCGAACGCGAAGGCATGCGCCGGGAGGCCCGGAAACCTCGACGTCCCGGAGAACGCCATGAGACATCTGCTATGGTTCCCCCTGGTCGCGGCGCTGCTCGGCGGATGCGCCGCGGACAATCTCCGCCGAGAGGGGATCAGCGCCTACCAGGTCGGGCGGTACGACGACGCGGAACAGCACTTCAGACAGGTGCTCGTCGAGCGCCCGTCCGACGCCGAAAGCCTCTATTACCTCGGACGCATCGCCGAGAGCCGCGGCAACCTCGCCGAGGCGATCTACTACTACCAGTCGGCCGTGGACGCCGACCCCTCGCACGCCCCGGCGACGATCCGCCTCGAACAGGCGACCGACCGCGCCGAGGCGGACGACCTGCGCTTCATCCCCCAGCCCGCGCCATGAAGCCCCTCCGCGCCCTGCTGATTCTCGCGACGCTGGCGACCCTCGGCTGCGGGGCCGACCCGTTCGCGCCGATGCGCGCCCTCCGCCCGGTCGGGCTGGAACTGGACACCGAGCAGGGGCACTGGAGCGTCCGGGGCGTCGAGCGGGCGACGCTCTCGTTGAGCGGGTGGGAGGTCCGCGTCGTCGAAAGCCGCGCCGGCGGCGGGCGGGAGAAACGCTTCCTCGAGCACCTGGTCATCGAAATCGTCAACACCGCCGACCGTCCGCTGGTCGTCGAGCCCGGGCAGATCGTCCTGGCCGGCGGCGCGGCGGGGGAAATCGCGCTGGGACCGGCGAAGATGACGCTCCTGGCGCGTGGCGAGTCGGTCCGCCTGGTCCATTCGCCCGGCGTCCGGGCCGAGCTGCTCCCTTACCCGTGGAAGATCGACCTCACCGTCTGGCGCGACCTCGAGCGGACCGACCCGCACACCGCCGTGCTGCATCTCTACTGATCGGCGTCCGCTTTCGCGGCGTCCACGTCCGCCTCGATCTTCCCGTACCCCAGCGCCGCCAGCAGCAGCGCCGCCAGCGCGGCGATCCGCACGCCCGCCTCGGTGACCGCCTCGCCGTCGGACGGGCGGAACACGGCGACCACCGCGGCGATCTGCACGGCCAGGGCGGTCAGGAACTTTCGTGACGAAATCCGCTGAAGGAAGCTTCGCATCCTCGGTCTCCTTGTCCGTAGCGCGGGCGTCTCGCCCGCGGGGAGTCTGTGTCTCGTCTCGGTCCGGCGGCGTCGGTTGACGCGGTCCGTGCCGCTCAGCCGCCCAGCAGCCCCGCCAGCACCGGCCGGGCCAGGTCCACCAGGCGCCCCAGCAGCGCCAACTCGCTGCGGGCGCGGTGGTACGCCAGCACGGCCGCGGCGTATTGCTCCGAGTCCCGCAGGCGTTCGACGGTCTGCGTTCGCAGCTCCGCCCGGTCGATGACCGTTGCGAGGGACGGGTGCTCGGCGGCCCATTCGTCGAACGCCTTGTCGACGGCGCGGGCGACGGTGCGGCGGACGGTGAGAATCTGCTCAGTCTCATTCATGGGTCCATCTCCCGTGGAGGTCTTCGAGCTTCGCCCGGATCGGGGCGGTCAGGCGCATCCGCCGCAGGATCAGCCGCCGGGCCATCTCCAGCGCCTCGTCGGAGGTGCGGAGGTTGTCGAGGTTCGCCGCGTGGACCGCCTCGACCGCTCGGGCCTTCTCGCCCAGGGCGTCGCGGGCCGCGGCGTAGCCCTTCCGCGCCGAGATGACCCACTCGGGCGTCAGCTCCACGGCGCTTCCGTCCGGGCGCTCCAGGGCGCCCGAACCGACCAGCCGGACGTCGGCGTCGAACGCGGTGTCCAGCGCATCGGCACGCGCCTCGATGCTCTCGCGCCGCTCGGCGTGGGCGCGGTGCTCCGCCTCGGCCGCGAGGTCCAACCCCCGGCGCGCCGCCGAGATCAGCTCCAACGTCGCCGCCGGCGCCGAGCAGCCGCCGGCCGCCGCGGCGATCACGCCCGCTGCGATGAACCGCAACGACCGCGCAGCACGCCGGGACCGGCAGCGGATGCCTCCCCGCCGCCGTTCGCTGCGTTCCTTGCGTCTCTGCGTTGACCTGCCGTTCTCGGCGTTCATACCCGTTCTCCTTTCATCACGTTGCTCACGGTTCGGGAAAGCTCCCGCTGCGTTTCGGTGAAGCGGGCGATGGCGGCGGTGTTCTGGGAGACGACGCGCCGCAGGCATTCGAGGCGCTGTTCGTCGCGGAGGATTCGCTCGTGCGCTTCGCTGAGCTGCTCCTCGCGTCGCCGCGAGAGCCTCCGCTCCCACAACCACAGGGCGCCCATCAGCCCGGCCGAGCCGAAGCTCGTCAGGTTTGCGATCATCAGGTTCTCCATGGGGTTCCTTTCAGTTCGGCGGACAGTCGAGGTCGAACTCGACGACGACGCGCCCGGCGACGCCGACCGTCCCGCCGCCCAGGTCGCTGCGTCGGAGGAGGAGGTTCTGCTCCGCCCCGTCGACCATCGCCTGGATCGCGGCCGTCACGGCCGGTCCGGCGGCGCTTCCGGGCTGCTCGGCGGTCAGGTTCAGCGTCGCCAGCAGTTCGGCGTCGCCGGGTCCGGTCCCGCCGGGTGCGTCCCACGCCAGCGAGCCGGCGGGGCGGTAGTGGTTCCACGTCGGGGCGTCGTCGGTAAAGGCGACGGGGCGCAGGCAGCGGTAGAGCGCCACGCTCGCGTCGGCGTCGGCGGTCAGCTCGATCCGCGTCGCCTCGCGGACGGCGGCGCCGGTGAGCCCCCGCGGCGGATCGTCGGCGGTCCGCAGGCGGACGAAGCCGACGCTGCGCAGCTCGGACGATCCGTCGTTGACGATCGCCTCGCCCAGCCAGGGCACGTCCGGCACGGCCGAGAAGATCCCTGCCGAGAAGTACACCGGGAGCGTCCAGCGTCCGCGGCGGAGGCGTTCGACGGCGCGGCGGTACTCGTGGAGGTGCACCGCCCGGATCGGCGTCTGCGGGCAGGGCAGGTCTGGGTCGGTCCAGTTCCGCGTCCCGTTGATGCGCTCGAGCAGGTGGACCTCCCCGGGCCCGGGGGCGTCCGGGCCGGTGACGATCCGCTTGTCCTCGTCGGCGTCCGCGAGCGGCCAGAGCCAGTCCATCGCCTCGGGGCTCGGCGGGGTCCCGCCGAGCGACCCGCTCGGGGGCTCGGCGATCGCGCCGGCAAGATCGGTGCGGATCGTCCCGGCGGGCTGATGCGGCGCGGGGGTGTAGGTCGGACGGCGCACGGGCGCTGCGCCCGCGACGTGCCCGGAGTAGTCGACGGGGGGCTGGTAGGTCAGGCGGCGCCGGCGGTTGACGGCGGCGACGATCTCCGCGGCGTCCGCGAGGCGCACCGCGTGCGCGGCGGGCAGAAGCGCTCCCGCGCCGTCATCCTGGGACCAGAAGGGGTCGTAGCTCATCGGGGTCAGTCCAGGTACTTGGCGTAGGCGGGGTGGTGGAAGACGTAGCGGGTGAGTCCCGCGCCGTCGACGATCGGGAGGACCAGGACGAGGGCGTCGACGTCCACGGCCGCCCCGGGTCCGAGCGTCAGCTCGGCGAGGTTCCACGCGGTCAGCGGTCCGGCGTCCGGGTCGGTCGTGAAGACGCCCAGTTCACTGAGCACCTGCGGCCGGACCGTGTACTCCGCCCCGCCCGGCGCGGCGGTGACCTTCGCCACCACGAGCGCCGAGGCGGGACGCAGGCAGATGAACCACTTTCCCTCGACGTCCACCGCCGCGGCGTCGGTCTCCGGCGGGAGGCGTCCGGGCTCGTCGGCGGGCTCGGCGAGGTTCGTCACGTGCAGCGAGGCGTCGTCCATGCGTTCCAGCGCGCCGGTCGCGTCGGTCCGCAGCTCGTGGGCGAGGTAGGTGTTCGCGCTCTGCCATTCGTCGATCCGCACGAGGCGGACGAACCGCTCGTCGCCGGCCTGGCTCAGCCGGGCGAAGGCGTCGGTGTATCGGGTGGGGGTGGTCATCGTCAGCCCTTCAGGTGGAGGAGGGTGGTCTGTTCGTCGCCGAAGCGGTGCTCCACGCGGGTGATCCACGCCCGGCGGTCGCCCCGCCCGGCGAGGTCGATCGCCCGGCCGTCGAGGCGCTCGACGAGGTCGCCGACGCCGAACTGCCCGTCCACGCCCAACAGGGCGAGCTTCGCCTCGACGGCGCGTCCGGCGGCGCGGGCGGCGGTTCGGGCGGCGAGTGCCAGGAGCTGCGAATCGTCGGCGGCGTCCGGCTCGCCGGGCGCGGCGTCGCCGGCGAAGAGGCTGGAGGGATCCACCGCGCGGAACCGCGCCCGGTCGCCGAGGTCGATCACCTCGCGGGGCAGGTGCGGGTTTCCGGCGATCTCCACGCGGAGGCGGGCGTCCGCCTCGACGGTCGCGGTCACCCGCACCTCCAGGGCGTCCTGCATGGCCGCGGCGTGGAAGTCCGCGGGCAATGCGTCGCCCCCGAGCGTTACGGCGCACTGGTCCCGGTGGACCCACACCGGACCCGTCCAGCGACGCCACGGGGCGGTCTCGTCGCAGCGATATTCCACGACCACGCCCAGGCTCTGCCCGGTCGCCCCGGCGCTGAGGCAGGGCAGGAAGCGGCGCGGGCGGCGGGTGAGAAACTCCCCGCCCGCCTCGAGGTCCGCGAAGTCGTACAGCCCAAGCCCGTACGGATCGGAGCACCACCCGCCGTGTTCGTTGAGCACCCAGAGGCGGTAGACCTCGGCCGTGGCTTGCCAGTCCTCGGCGAGCCCCCGGACGGTGTCCCGCCAGCGGTGCGTTTCGGCGTCCGGGTTCCAGCCCTTCTTCAGCGGGAAGGTCGCCTCATACTGCTTCGCGCCGCCGAGCGCGACGATCGGCCGGGCGGCCGGGCGGCGTCGCAGTTCGATCGTCCCGCGGTGGAGGTTCGTCCGGCGCGAGTCGAGCGTCCCGCCGGGCGGCTGGAGCGACACGTTGCGGACGCGCCCTTCCAGCCCGGGCCCGTAGAGGGTGATCGTCCGCCCGTCGCGCCCGCTGCCGATCAGCAACCCGGCGCGGGCGGCGAGGTCCATCAACGCCCGCAGCAGCGTCCGCCCCGTTGCGTCGTAGGCGCCGAGGTCGAGCCCCGCGGCGCGGGCGTCGATCTCCTCCTTGCCCGGGAACCGCAGATGCCCCGGACAATGCGCGCAGAGCAGGTACCACAGCGCTTCGGCGACGGTCCATCGTTCGGCGGCGGCGGAGCCGTCGAAGACGCGTGCGGCGCGGTCGTCGAGGTCCACGGCCTCGGACGAGGCGAGCCCGTCGGCGCCGGCGTTGAAGCGGGTCGCGTCGGTGGGCACGAAGACGGACGCTGAATCGTCGAGCCGATGCCGACCCAGGAGCGTCCCGCGGAGCGAGGCGGACAGCTCGTGCTCGCAGGTCGCGGCGCGGACCTCGCCGGCGTCGGTCATGCGCCACGCGTGCCGGGCGATGCGCCCGCGAAAGATCTGCGCTCCGCGCCCCACCCCGAGGCGGACGACGACCCGCGAGCCGATCTTCGGCAGCGCCGGGGGAACGGGTGAATCGGCCGGCGGACGCCGGGTCAGCGTCAGCGTCCCGAAGTCCGGGGCTTCGGCGAGCGTCCAGTCGGCGGCGAGCAGGTCGCGGCGCGCCTCCCCGTCGATGAGCACCAGCGGGAGCAGCGGGCGGACGATCTCGCACGGGGCGCTCGCACGAAGGGTCAACGTCGGACGGGTCATGGGGTCACCTCCAGCAGGCGCACCGGCGCAGGGGCCGGGGCGTCGGGGACGGCGATGTGCGCGATCGGCCCGAGGCGCTCGCCCAGCGCCAGGCGGAGGGCGACGCGGGCGGAAACGGCGACGTTCTCCATCGCGGCGATCAACTCCCGCGGCGGGCTCTGCGGGGCGAGCGCCTCGGCGTCGGGGGAGTTCCAGTCGGCTTCTTCCGGGCCCTCGATGCAGACCAGCAGGCGGTCCGGGATGTCCTGGCCGGGTTCGACGCTGAACGTGCAGGCGACCTCCGCCCGCCCGGCGCCGAGGCGGCGAACCGACGGGTCCCCGATCGTCGGGAGCGGTGCATCCAGGAGCGTCCCCGCCGCGTCGGTGCGCGCGACCGCCACCGCGGCCGTGCCGGATTCCTCCCGCCCGGTTTCGTCCACGTTCCGCACGCTGAACGCGCGGCGCTCCTCGGCGTCGAGCGCGACCGGGACCCGGACGACGGTCTGTCCCGGGCGCCCGAAGGCGACCGGCTCGTCGTAGTCCACCGCCCCGGGCGCGTCGCCGGCGTAGACGTTCCGCCCGCCGAGGGGGAACGTCGCCCGCAGCAGCGGCGAGCCCGCCGCGACGACGGGCCCGTCGAGCGTCGGGGAGGCGACCAGCGCCGCCTCGGCGAAGGTCCCGCCGATCCGGAGCATCTCGAAGAAGCTTCGCGCGTCGAACGCTGTGCCCGACCCGGCCGAGCCGAGGCAGGCGGCGTACCCGGCGTCGTGCAGCGCCGCGCCGCAGGGAGAGCCCCCGTCGCGGATGGTCGCGCACGCGTCGTCGGCGCCGTTGATGCAGGCGAGGCGCAGCAGCGACTCTCCGTAGCTCGGGTTCGGGTCCGAACGGAAGAGGAAGGCTTCGCTCTCGGCCGGTTGCACGGGCGCAGCGACGTTGATGCGCAGCCGGCCGGCGGGAAGGCTTGCCCGGTAGTCCGGGTCGTCGCAGAGCAGCTTGGCGTCGTGGAGCAGCGTGGCGCCGCTCGCGGCGCTCGCCCGGTCGAGCAGCCCGGTCGCCAGGGCGCCGACGTCCATGCGGACGGCGAGGCGCAGCCCGACCGAGCGGAGCGCGTCGGCGGAGAGGCGCTCGACCTGCTGCGGCGCGTAGAACGGGTTGGCGAGGGGTCCGCTGAAGGGCGTGCCCAGGCGCATCAACCGGGCGTCGGCCGAGACGGGCTCGCCGGCGTCCAGGAACCCGCCGGGAACGCCCGGGCCCACGAGGAACGCGGCGCAGCGCTGCTCCAGCTCGGCCCGGCGCGCGAAGCAGTCGTTCAGCGGTTCCTCCACGTCGGCGGCGAAGGCGGGATAATGCGGCAGCCACTCGGCGCTCGACGCGTTGTGGAGCACCACGTGGTTCCCGCGGGGCACGCCGAGTTGGGCGACGCAGGCGGCCGCGAAGCTCCGACCGGGCTCGCCCGGTCCGGTGAGGACCACGATGCGTCCCGGGTCGGTTGCGGACGTGCCCACCTGCGGCGGAAGCGGTTGGGGGAGATCCGAGGCGATGCGCACCTCGTCGAGGCAGAGGTCGAGCCCGTCCCGGGCCCCGGGCCCGGCGCCGAGGAGCAGGTCCCGATCGCTCGAAGCGCAGAGGTGGTAGTTGTCCAGCCCGGACGCCTCCTTTGCCCAGCCCTCCAGCCAGAGACGCCCCAGCCCGTCGGCGGCGCCCGGGCCGGTGGCGCGGCGCAGCTCCAGCACCACCCAGCGCCATCGGTCGTCCCGAACGTAGTGCACGTTCGTGTAGGCGGTGGTCCCGTCATCCTTGCGGACCCCCGCGATCAGTCGGTCGGCGTAGGTTTCCAGTTCGAGCATCCGACCGGCGGCGCCCAACCGGGCGACCGGCATGTACGCCGAGGCGGCGCTGAGCACGCGCAACCACAGGCCGAGGAAGACGGTTTCGCCCGGACCGAGCGCGGGCAGAACGTCCTGGGCGACCATGTACGCCGCTTCATGCCCCACGGTCCGGCAGCGCAGCCCGAAGCCCCCTCGCTCGGGGAAGCCCGCCGCCGCGGTCCGTTCGACGGTCGATGCGCCGTGCTGGTGGCGCTGGTCCCATTCGCCGAAGGGCCCGTGCGCGCCGCCCCAGGGGACCTCGTTGTCGATGTGGGCGTAGAGGGTCATCAGGCGGTGACCTCCACGTCGATCGAGATCGCGCGGCCGGCGAGGGCGGCGCAGACCGACCAGGTTCCGCCGTCGGCGTCCGTCAGGTCGAAGCTCGCCGCGCCGCTCGAGTCGGTGAGCAGTTCGTAGTCCGCGTCCGCCGCGATCTCACGCAGCAGCGCCGTCGGATTGCTCACCGTATGACCCGCCGCCTCGGGGGCGCCGAACGGGGCGGAGGCGATCCAGACCCGCACGGTGAACCGTCCGGGCAAGGCATTTCCGGCCGCGTCGAGCACCTGGAGACTGACGGTCCGCGTGTGGTCCGCCTGGACGCCCGCGGAGAGTTGAAGCTGCGTGCACAGGGCGGTCAGGTTCTGCGCCGCCGCGGCCGAGAGCCCGTCGCAGAGGCGGAGCAAAGCCCGGCCGCGGAGGTCGGTGATGTCCGCGTGGGCGTAGGTCCCGACGGCGGTGGCGATGGCGGCCAGGGGCACGTGCGGCGCTTCGGACGGGGAGGGGAAGCCGTCGGTGCTCACGTGCAGGGTTCCGGACGCGTCGAGGTAGATGCTGTTGGCGGCGTTGTTCGTCAGCGGCTGGGCGGTCGCCCCGGGAAACTCCCTCAGGGCGTCTCCGTCGGCGAATCGCCCGGCGCGGACGCCGAAGGTCAGCTCCCCGTCCTTGTAGACGCGGAGGTCGCCGGCGCGCCGCGCCACGTCGAGCAGGCGGTAGAGCATCCGGTAGAAGTGGGTGTGGTAGGGCGACTGCCCGATGGGGATGAACAGCACGCCCTGCTCGTCGTCGTTCGTGCCGCTGAAGGCGTTGAGTTGCTCGTCGGCGGGGTAGAGTTCGGTCATGGTTGGTCCTCGATCTGGAGTGTCAGCAGGCGGGCCTGGTCGTCGTATGCGGTCGCCCGGACGCGGGCCGGGGGAGGCGGCGGAGCGGCCGGAGTGAAGGCGTGCTCGACCTCCGCGGAGACGCCGTCGGGCGATACCGTTCGCAGGACGACGCGGTGTTCGCCGGGTCCGGTCAACGGGACGCTCAGGGCGATCAACTCCGCGCCGGTCCCGAACGCCCCGGCCCCGAAGGCGCCGTCGAGGCCAAGCGCCAGCACCCCATCCCACCCGAAGGCGCCGCGGGCGAAGGCGTCCTGCCCCCACGCCCAGGGGCGGACGGCGTCCGGCCAGAGGTCGAGCACCGCCGAGGGCTCGGGGAGCAATGCGCCGCTCGCCGCGTCGGTGAGCACCTCCAACCGCGAGCCGACCGCGTGAGCCACGTCCCGGACGATGGACGCCTCGAACGCCCAGGAGCAGGCGAGGTCGAGTTCGCCCGCGTAGTCCACGCCTCGCTCGGCCGGGTCCACCGCGGCGACGACCACCTCGCGCGGTGCGTCGTCGGGCGGGAGGAACAGTTCGCGCTCGCTCGGCGCGTCGGTCCAGTCGACCAGGCGTCCGTTCGCGTAGAGCTGGTGGACCCGCCCGGCATGGGTCGAGCGGAAGCGGACGGTCCAGCCCGGCGGGTCGTCGGAGGGGAGGGCGACGAGGCGATCGATGTTGTCGGTCGTGGCGGTCATGGGAGCTGCCGGTAGGTGATCCGGTATTCGCACCAGGCCCCGCGCCCGAGCTGCACGGGCGTGGTCCACTCGACCTGCTCGACGAGGACGCGCGGGTACGCGGCGCCGTGCTCGTCGGTCAGCGTGTGCGTTCGCCCGTCGAGGAAGGCTTCGACGGCGTCCATCCGCGTCCGCAGCGTTGCGGCGTCGGACGCCTGGAGACGCCCGCTCTGGCGGAGCGTGCGGGAGCGGCGTCCGGCGTCGAGCACCCGCTCCCCGTCCAGTCCGGGCACGCTGCGGCGCTGGAGCTGCCGCACCGGGCCGTCCACCGTCGTGGCGTGCGGGCCGGAGGCGAAAAGGTCCTGTCCGTCGAGCATGCTCATGGCGCGTCCTCCGCGGTGTAGGGGTTGCTCTGGCCGTTCGCGGCCTCGACGACGAACCGCAGCAGGACCGAGGCGAGAGTGTTTTGGGCGTACTCGATCTCCACGTCCACCAGCACCGCCCCGGACAGGCGGACGGTCCGGGCAGGCTGGTCCGCGCGGGTCCCGCCGATTTCCAGTTCCAGCGCCGCGCGGGTTCCGAGTGTCAGTCCCTCGGCCGCGGCGGTTCCGCGGAGGGCGACCTCGGCGCTCAGCGCCGGCGGACGCGTCTGGACGCTGGTGGTCCAGGCGTCGGCTGCGCCGGCGAGGGGTTCGGGCTTCGCGGCGCGGCGGACCCGCGCTTGCAGGGGCAGCGGCAGTTCGACGCCCGCGAAGCTCACGCGGCGGATCGGTCCGTAACGGTCCATCAGGTCTCCTCCTGTCGTTCGAGGCAGCAGGTCAGCTCGAAGCGGGCCTCGCCGGGCGAACCGTCGATCGGCGCGACCGCG
>CAYTQL010000065.1:0-11333 GCA_964439555.1 uncultured Planctomycetaceae bacterium
AGCTCCGCGACCGGCGGGACGAGGGGCTTCTTGCCGCCTCCGCCGCCGCCTCCGCCGCCCCCGCCGCCGCCTCCGCCTCCGCCCTTCTTGCGACGCTCGGCGAGTTCCTTGCGGATCGCGTCGATCATCTCCTGGAGGGAGTCCTCGACGTTCTTCTGCACGGTCCGGGTGACCGGTCCGGCGTCCCGCCCGGCCAGGCGATCCTGGAGTTCGGAGAGGTCCTTCTTGACCTCCTCCATCACGGCCGGGAAGACCGAGGTGGAGCCTTCCTCGACCAGCAGCCCGCGGATGCGGGTCATCTCGTCGGCGAGGTCCCCCTCTTCCTTCGAGAGCCCGGAGAGCTTGATCTCCTCGGGGCGCTCGTAGGTGTCGAGCCCGACGCGCTTGGACCAGGCGTCGGCGGTCGCCTTGGTGACCTTCTTCTGGCGGGCGAGGACCTTCTGGAGCATCTCGTCGATCTTCGCCAGCGCCTCCTGCTGCATCTGCTCCTCTTCCTTGGCGATGGCCTCTTCCATCTTCGCGATCGCCTCTTCGAGGTCGTCCAGCGCCTTGTTCTGCTCCTCGTTGGCGCCGCCGGAGCTGCCCTTGGACATCTGCCCGGAGGCCTTGCCCATCGACCCGGCCGCCGAGGAGGCCTTCTTGGAGCCCGGGGACTCCTTCCCGCCCTCGTCGTCCTTCTTCATGTCCTCGGCGAGGTCGTCGGTCTGCGTGGCGAGCTGGTCCTGGTCGTCCTTATCCTTCTCGATGGGGTCCTTCTGGAGCTCCTTCATGCGGCGCTCGATCTGGGCGAGGGTGTACTTCTTCTCGTCGAGCTCCTTGCGGAGTTCCTCGATGGCCTTGTCCTGCGCGGCCACGGCGTCGGAGGGCTTCTGGTTCTGGAGGTCCTCCGCCGCACGCTTCATGTGATCGGAAGCTTTCTTGGCGCCGCCCTTCTGACCCTTGGAGCCCTGCGAGCCCTTGGAGCCCTTGGAGCCCTGAGACCCTTGGCTGCCTTGCGAGCCTTGACTGCCCTGAGACCCTTGCGAGCCCTGAGACCCTTGGCTGCCCTGCGAGCCTTGACTGCCCTGAGACCCTTGCGAGCCCTGAGACCCTTGGCTGCCTTGCGAGCCTTGACTGCCCTGAGACCCTTGCGAGCCCTGCGAGCCTTGGCTGCCCTGAGACCCTTGCGAGCCCTGCGAGCCCTGGGAGCCTTGTGAGCCCTGAGAGCCCTTCGAGCCCTGTCCGCCCTGTCCGGGGGTCTTTCCGAGTCCGAGCTGGTTCTTGAGGTCCTCAATCGCCGCGGCGACCTTGGCGGTGTCTTCCTGGAGCTTTTTCTGATCGTCGGCGAGCTTCCCCGCCGCGGTTTCGCCGGAGGCCTTGGCGAGGGCGTCGGAGAGGGCCTGCTCGGCCTTTTCGAGGTCGATCCGGGCCTGGCGTTGGCGCAGGGCGGCGGCGCCGGCGTCGGAGGTGCCCAGCTTCGCCGCGGCGCGGCGCATCTCCCCGGCGGCGTTGCCGGTCTCCTTGCCCGCCTGGGCGACGGACTTGGGGTTCGCCCCGGCCTTGCTCAGCGCCTTGGCAACGCCCGGGCGGGACGAGAGCGTCTCGATGGCTTCTTTGACCTTCTCGGCCTGCTTGGCGAGGTTCTCCTGCGCCTTGCCCCAGACCGGGAGCTTGTCGATCGGGGCATTGCGACGGGCCCGGGAGATTTTTCCCTGTTTGTCGATCAGGTCCCGCACCGCATCGCGCAGATCCCCGAGCTGTGAGACGACCGCGTCGGGCGAGAGCCCGGAAGCCTTTTTGCGCAGCTCCTGCTGCTTCTCGAGGATGTCCTCGACCTGCTTGCGCGTCTCGGCGAGCTGCTGCTTGAGCTGCTTCTCGCGGGCCAGGGCATGACTGCGGCGCTCGAGGTCCTTCTGCTTCTCGGAGATATTCTTGAGGGCGTCGAGTTCCTCCTTCCATTTGCGGATGCGTTTCATCCGCTTGGAGGGGTCCTCGGCGCCGTGCATGATGGTCTCGAGGATCTGCTGCATCTTCCCGATGATCTCGTCCTCGGTCTTCAGCGCGGCCGCGTCGAGGCCCTTGCGGAGGAACTCGGCGACTTTCTGCATGTTCTGGGCAACGAGGGAGCGGCGGGCCTGCTTGGCGGCCTCGTAGAGGACCTTGGCGGTCTCGGGCTCGATCTTCTCGAAGCTCGCGGCCACGCGGTCCATCTGTTCGATGAGCCGCTCGAACTGCTGGCGGATGAACTCCTGCTGGCTGATCGGCTCGGAGACCTCGTCGGTCTCCTGGGCCCCGAGAGGGATCGCCGACGTCGCGGCGAGCAGTGCGGTAAGGAGCGCGATGCGTTTCATGATCGTCTTCCTTTGTGCTATTCGTCGTCTTCTTCGCTCTCGGGGGGCTCGTCGAAGATGCCGCCGGCCCGTTTGTCCCGGAGCTTCTTGATCTGTTCGCGAAGGTCGCGGGACATCTCCACGAGCTTCTTCATCTCGTTGGCGATGTCCTGGCGTCCTTCGTGCTGGAGCATCTGCTTGAGAATCTCGTCCATCTCCGTCTTGATCGATAGCTGCCGGCCGGCCGCCTCACGGGCCCGCGCCGAGAGGGCTCCGGCGTCGCTCGCCGCGGCGCCGCGGACGGCCGCCGCCGTCTGGCTGAGCCTCGCCGAGACCTCTCCCATCGGCTCGGCCAGGGCGTCGAGGGCGTTGATGATCCCGCTCATGCGGCTGTAGTGCGATGCGTCGCCAAGGCGGTTGTTGCGCATCTCTTCGAGAATGTCCCGGTAGGTCCGGGAGACCCGCGCCGAGATCGCGGCCGCGGAGTTCTGCATCGTCGCCGAATCGTCGAGGTCCGCGGCGACGACCTCCCCGACCTTCCCCGCCGCGAGTTGCTCGGCCGCGTCGGCGGACTTCCCCGCGGCGCTGGTCTCGCTGGCGATGGCCTGGAGGAAGTCCAGGCGCAGCTCCTTCTGCCGGCGGATCAGCTCCTCCAGGAGCTTCTGCTCGGAGACCACCTCGAGGCTGATCGTCCCGCTGAGGCCCTGGCGTCCTTCCTCGGCGTATTGGGGCGGAAGCTTGTCGGTGGCGACCAGGCGGAGCTGGATCGTCGTGCCCGCCTCGAGCCCGAGCGGTTGGAGGTCCACCTTCCGCGCTCCGCGGATCAGCTTCGGGCGGTCCGAGGTGGGGGTCATGGTCTTTCCGGCGTCCACGCGCTGCCAGTCCCCGTCGCCGCGGCGGATTTCGAACCACGCCTCGGCCAGGCCGTAATCGTCGCGGACGTCCATCTCCACGGGGATCATCGCCCGCGGGGCGATCAGCGAGCCGACGCCGCGTTTCTTCAGGTCGATCGCGGGGGTGGAGTCCGGCTGGGTCTGCATCACGTATTGCTGGGCCCGCCGGGAGGTGTGCCCGTCGGTGTCGGTGAGCACGAACCGCAGGGTGCGGACCCGCAGGCGGTTCTCCTCGGGCGCCGGGAGGTTTCCGCGGATGCGCCGCGGGACGGACCCGCCGGCGGCGTGCTCGGGGAGCACCTTCAACT
The DNA here is from genome assembly GCA_964439555.1 of uncultured Planctomycetaceae bacterium. Classification (GTDB taxonomy): domain Bacteria; phylum Planctomycetota; class Phycisphaerae; order SM23-33; family SM23-33; genus CAYTQL01. Next base: position 3,511 of record CAYTQL010000065.1, read on the forward strand.
CGGCGGCCTGGGCGTCGTCCAGCGCCAGCGCCGCGGCGGAGAGATCCTTATCGGCCAGGGCTTCGACGTGCACCGTCGCGCCGACCGGCACGGGCAGCACGCCCGGGAGGCTCTTGCGCATCCCGGCGTCCACGCCGCCGCCCAGTCCGCCGTCGTAGATTTCCGGCGCCCGGTTGGCGTAGGGGTGGTAGCGGACGGTGAAGACCACGTCCCGCAGGCTCGGCGGGTCGATCAGCGTCACCCGGTGCGGACGCCGGCGGTCGCGGCGGTCGTCCCCGCCGGTGATGTAGAACTCGAAGGGCTCGACCACGTTGGAGAAGGTCTTGCGGTAGGTGTCGGGGTTCTTCGGGTCCGGTTCGATGCGTTCCTCGGTCCGCCCGACGTGGATCGTCACGTGCGGGGGTCTTTTCCCGCGGGCGTGGACGACGATCTCGAGGTCCTCCCCGCGGAGCACCTCGTAGTCAGGCCCCCCGGCGAGCGAGAGGTACGTATCCTGCGGCCAGTCGGTGTGAGCGAAGGCGACGTTCCGCTCGAACCAGACCCGCATGATCTCCTTCTGCCAGAATGCGAAGCCCACCAGGAGCATCACGCAGCTCAGGGCGGTCAGCACGACGCGGCGCAGCCCTCGTTTCTCGACGAGGTTGGAGAAGTCCAGCGGTCCGGCCATCTCGTTGGCCTGCTCGGCCGAGCGACGGATCATCGCCTCGCTCATGCCCCGCGCGGTCGCGTCGGACATGCGGGCGAAATCCAGGGCGCTGATGAGCCGGTCGTCGAGTTCGCGGTGACGCCGCTCGACCAGCAGCGCCAGGTCGGCTGTGTCCATGCGGACCCGCATCGGGCTGAGCACGTGACGCCAGAGCACCACCAGCACGGCCGCACCGGCCAGGGACATCAGCACCGCCCGCAGGGGGCGTTCGAGGCGGAGAACGTAGTCGAAGGCGAGGGTGGCGAAGACCAGGGCGACGACGGTCACCAGCAGCCAACTGACGCCCTCGCCGAGCAGCCGGGCCCGCAGGGCGCGTCGCAGGCGGGCGAGCTTTCCCAGCACTCCGCGTTGTACAAGCTCTTGTTCAGGCATGGTTTTCCGCTCGAATGCGGGCCCTTAGACCGGACCCGTTCGCTGAAGGTTCCGAAAAAATGGCCGGGTCGGGAAATCGGGACGCCGGCGGCGTCCGCGGCGTTCCGTCACGCCATGTTGTACGTCTTGCGCCCGATCCACTCGACCACCAGCAGCAGGACGATCACCAGCAGCATCAGGGGGGTGTCCCAGAGCTTGGCGAAGACCTCTTCGGTGGCGATGCGGCGATCGGCGGGGATGCGTTCGATGAGGCTCTCGATGCGGTGGATCGGCGCGAACCGCCCGGGCTTGCTGGCGAGTTGCTGGAGGGCCTGTTCGTCGGCCTCGGTCCGCATCGCCTCGGCCTGAGGGGCTTCGATGGCGATCTGCTTGGACTGGACCTTCTCGGCGTGGTGCGGGTCGTCCCGCATGGCCGTGAGGGTGAACCGTCCGCGGCGCTCGGCGGTCAGGGTAATCTTGAAGCGCCCGGGGCGGACCTCCCCGTCGGGACCGACGACCGGCTTGAGTTCGACGTTGCGGACCTTGCCCGAATCGTCGTCGACCCTCTGGATGGTGTAGGTCTGCCCGGGCTTGAGCCGCAGGAGGTTGTATTCCTCGTCGTAGACGGTCGCCTCGATGGTGATCTTCTCGCCGAGGGCGAAGCGGTTGGCCCCGGCGGTGATGACCACGCGTTTTCCCTTGGAGAGGGCGAGGTAGCGCATCGCGTTGGTCCAGAACTGGCGGTAGAACTCGGCGTCGTTGACGGCCCGCCAGCGCCAGGTTTCGTCGAAGCCCATGTAGAGCACGCGTCCGTTGCCGACGACCCCGGCGGCGATCAGCGGCTCGGGCTCGTCCTTGTGGGTCTTGCGCATCGGGTCGGTGTTCTCGGCGAGCACGCGGACGCCGGGCTTGATCCGCGCCACGGCGTGGGACCAGTAGATTCCCGGCATGTAGCTCCAGACGTCGGCGGTCTCCTCGCCGGTGGTTCCGCCGAGGCGCATCACCGGATGCTCCTTGCCGTAGGAGCTCAGGCGGACCTCCCACGCCGTGGGGGCGCCCTCGGAAATCCGCCGCACCGCCTCCATGATGTTGGGGGAGATCGTCACCGGGAGCAGGTGGGCGAGCGGGTCGTAGCCCTTGGTCGCCAGGAGCGTCCGCTCGGTGTACTTGTTGCCCACGATGTAGCAGAGCCCGCCGCCGTGGTCGTTGACGAACTGGAAGAGCATCTCGACGAACTTCTCGTCGAACCCGCCCACCGTCGGCTGCGGGTCGTAGAGGACCACCACGTCGTAGCCCGGGTGCTCCGGGTCGCCGATGACGCCCATCAGCTCCTGCTTGGTGTCCGGGAGCTTTGCGAGCTTCATGCCCTCCGAGCCGAACTGCTCGAGGTCTTCATCGAGGTTCTGCTGCCAGATGCTCACCCGGTAGAGGTCCTGCTGGCGGAGGAAGTAGCTGCTCAGGAAGCGGTACTCCGTCCCGCTGTCGCCGCTGACCAGCAGCACCTTGATCCGGCTGCCGGAGACCTTCAGGACGCGTTCGGCGTGGTTGTTCTTGCGGTTGGGCTCTTCCAGTCCGCTTTCGACGGCCACGCGGTAAAGCCGCTCGCCCTCCTCGGCGTCGACCTCGACCGGGAGCGTCACGGCCATGACGCCCTTGACCTTGTCCTGCTCGCCGGTGAGCGTGACTTCGCGTGTGGCGACGGTGTTCGCATCGCCCGGGGCGTCGCCCGGGGCGCGGCGGGTGAGTGTGACGGTCACTCGTCGTCCGGCGGCGTTGCGGAACGCCAGGCGGGCGGTCATTTCGATGCTCGCCCCGCCGCGGACCTCGTCGGGCGCCTCCAGCGCCGTCACGGCCACGTCCTTCGGCGGGGTCGGGTCGCCCACGCTCACCGCGTAGAGCGGGACGCCGCGCTGGGCGGCGTAGGCCGAAGCCCGCGCGAGCCTGCGGTGGGCGCCCTCGGTGGTGTTCTGACCGTCGCCGATGAACACCACGGCCGAGAGGGTCCGCCCGCGGAGCTTCTCCAGCGTGTCGCGCAGGGCGACGGCGTAGTTGGTCTCGAGTCCGTCGGCGTCGAGCTTGCTGAGCATCTCCGCCAGCGGCGCCGGGGCGGAAGTCGGCTGCTTGTTCGCCTCGGGTTCCGGGCTGGGCTGGTCGATCTCGCCGAGGCTGCGGGTGTAGGGGTCCTTGCCCGGGCGCGGCGTGCTGAAGCCCAGCAGCATCACCGGGTGGTCCTTGGTCAGGCGGCCGATCACCCCCGGGCGGTCCAGCGCCCGTCGGACGATCTCGGTGCGGGAGAGGTTGGGCAGCTCCTCGGACCCGATGCCCAGGAAGTTCGCCAACGCCGCGCGCCGCTGTTCCTGCGCCTCTTCCATGTAGCGGTCGGAGTTCTCCATCGACGCGCTGTCGTCGATCACGAAGGCGACGCTGCTGAAGAGCGTCTCCTTCATCCGCAGCACCAGCGCCGGTTCCAGCAGGATCGCCAGAATCAGCGTGAACGCTGCGATGCGCAGCGCCGCCAGGACGGCTTTGACCTTCCGCGGCGCCTCGCCCTCGCGCCGGTAGCTACGGATCGTCAGCACCACGAGCACCACGAAGCCGGCGATCATCGCCAGCTTGAGGTAATCGGAGTACTCGGCCACGAACCGGAACGCCAGCTCGCCTTTTCCGTCGAGCTGCATCGGGCCTTTCCCGAGCAACCATTGCCAGATATCTCGCATCGTCGTTCGTCCCGTCAGGAGTAATGCCCGAATTTCTGGGCCAGGACCGTCTCCAGCGCCATTGCGGCGAGCAGCGCCACCAGGGCCCAGGCCCAGTACTCGCTCTGGAAGGGCTCGGCCGCCTCGCCCGTCGCAGCGCCCTCGCGGCGTGCGACGTAGGCGAACTCGTTGCTGCCCAGCGCCTTGCTCAGCGCGTCCTCCCCGCCGGGGGCGAGCCTGCCCTCGGTCGGGTCAACGTTTCGGGCGAAATACAGTTCCGCGGAGCCCCCGGTGGGGTTCTCGAAGACCATCGTGTAGATGCCCGCGTGCACCGCGCGTTCGAAGCGGAGGGTTCCCCGTCCGCCCTCTTCGTCCGCTTCGGGGACCAGCGAAATCATCTCCTCCTCGCGTGCGGGCGCCTGGAGCGAGGCGGTCGCCTCGGACCTCTCGCGGGGGACCTCCTGGACGATCGGCTCGCCGACCGCCGCGGTCATCCCCGCACGCTGCGAACGGGCGAGCGTCTCGATGAGGTCCTGCACCACCGCAACGTAGCTGCCGAAGTCCAGGTCCTCCGGCCAGTCGTTCCAGCGCCGCGAGGCGGTGGTGTAGAAGGTCACCACCATCCCCTCGCCGAACTTGCGGGAGACGATCGCGGGGGACTCATCTTCGTCGTTGAACCGGGCGAGGACGACGGGGCGCTTGATGTCGCTCTCGGCCGGGATCTCGCCGGTGTCCTGGGCCTTGTGGAAGGCGAAGAAGCGGATGTAGTTGGTCGCCTTGACGCCCTCCTTGGCGAAGCAACTCAAAATCCGCGTCTTGCGGAGGCTCTGGGGGTCGAGGCGGAAGAAGGTGTTCTTGTCGCCCGGGTCGCCCACGCGGGAGTGGATGAAGTACGGCAGCAGCCCGGAGCCCTTGTTGTAGAACCGCGTCTTGTAGAACTGGAGGTTCACGCGGTCGCCGGTGAAGATCGCCAGCCCCCCGCCGTCGCGCACGTATTCTTCCAGCTCGCCGAGGCGCGGGTAGACCGGCTTGCCGTCCTCGTCGAGTTCGCGGGTGAAGTCGGGGACGTTGAGCAGCGCCACGAGGTCGTAATCGCTGAACCGGAGGTCCGCATCCCGCGCGAGGCTCTGCGGCGTGGTCAGCGAGACGCGGTTGCCGCTCGATCCGGCGCCCTCCGGGTCGGTCGCGAGGGTGAAGAAGAAGGACTCGCTCTCGGTCGGGTCCATCGCGTCTGGGTGTCCGTCGACCACCAGCACCTCCACGGCCTTGCGGACGTCGAGGGCGAGGTGGGCGGTGTTGTCCTTCTTGAGCTCGTCGCCCGGAAGCTGGGCGGTCACCACGGCCGGGCCGGCTTCGGCGATGGTCACCGAGGTGGTCGCCGTGTGCGTCTCGCCCGCCTGGATGGAGGCGATCTCGATCTGCGGCGGACGCGTCTCGACCTGCTTGCCGGACACGCGGTGGCGGATCGTCAGGCCCACCTTCACATCGTCGACCCGCGTCGGGGCGTTGTTGCGGATCGTCACGCTCAACCGCACCGGACGCCGCGCGACAGCGAAGCGGTCCCGCAGGATGACCTCCTCCAGCGTGAGGTTCCCATGCGACGGGCGGGCGTAGTCCATCGCGATCACCTCGACGCCGAGGTCGCGGAGCTTCCTGAACTGCTCGGCGATCTTCTTGCTCGCCGCCGGGTCGGACAGGTCGCTGCGCCGGAAGTCGCTGAAGATGTACAACCGGCGGTTGTCGTTGTCGGCCATCTTCAGCGCCTTGACCGCCCGGGCGAGGGCGTCGCCGAGGTTCGCCCGGCGGTCGGACGGCTCGATGTCCTTGACGAGATTGACCAGCTCCTTCGGCTCGGTGACCGGTCCGCGGAACAACTGCCCGCCGTCCCCGACCGGGGGGGTGGTCATGAGGATCACCTCATTGGTCGGGCCGATCTGCTCGATCTGGGCGGCCAGGTCCGCCTGCGCTTCGCCGAAGCGGGATTCTCCCGCGGCTGTCTGCTCCATCGAAAAGCTGGTGTCCAGCAGGTAGGCGACGGTCTGGGTGCTCTGGGTTCCGGGGAGGACCTCGATCGCGGTGCACCCGGTGAACCGGGCGATTCCCGCCGCCAGCAGGAGGATCGCCAGCACGCGCAGCAGCAGGAGCAGCAGTTCCTCGATCCGCAGGCGCCGGCGGTTCTGCCGCACCGATTCGAGCAGGAACTGCATGGCCGCCCAATCCCGGATGCGATACCGCCGGCGATTGAGCAAGTGAATGATGATCGGCGCCGAAGAAAGCCCCAGACCAACCCAGAATATCAACGGATGTACGAATGGCATAATCTCACCCGGTCAAAACGGCGTCCGACCCATGAGACCCGGATCGCTCGAAGAACGCCGGGCAATCGCATCGTCTCTGTGACCTCTGTGCTTTTGCGGCGATCATTGTGCTCAGCGCTTCGAGCCCGGTTTCCGGGACGCCGTCGCCCGGGCGGCAAGGAAAGCCAAAAGCGCGGCGTCCAGAAGGTCAGCGGTGGAAATCAGCTTGTAGTCGATCCGCGAAGCGACGCACTTGCGCTTGACCTCGCGGCAGAAGCGATCCTTCGCCTCCAGGTACCCGTCGCGCAGGGCGCGGGGTTCGACGGTCAGCCGGCCGGTGTCCTCCAGCCCGCGGAACATCGTGTTGCCCTGGAAGGGGAAGGTCAGCTCGTCCTCGTCCATCACGTGCAGGACGACCACCTCGTGGTCGTAATGCCGGAAGTGCTGCAACCCGCGGAGCACGCCGTCGACGTCGGTGAACAGGTCGCTGACGAGGCAGACGAGCCCGCGGCGGGGAATCTTCTCGGCGAGGCTGTGACAGATCGGCTCCAGCGAGGTCTTCGCCTTCAGTTCGGCGATGTCCATCGCGTGGACCATCGTCTTGATCTGGTTGGGGTTCGCCGAGGGCGGCAGGTAGCTGCGCAGTTCCTCGTCGAAGGTCGCCAGCCCGACCGCATCCTGTTGCTGAAGCAGGAGGAAGCCCAGCGAGGCCGCCACGGCCGCGGCGTAGCGATACTTGGTGAGCCCTTCCCTGCGGCGGTCGTCGCTGGCGTAGTGCATGCTCTCGGAACAGTCGAGCAGGAAGGTCGCCTTGAGGTTCGTCTCCTCCTCGTACTGCTTGATGACGTAGCGGTCGGTCCGGGCGTGCACGCGCCAGTCGATGTGCTTGATGTCGTCGCCCGGGACGTACTCGCGGTGGGAGGCGAACTCCACGCTGAACCCGTGGAACGGGCTGCGGTGGAGCCCCGAGATGAACCCCTCGACCACCAGCCGGGCCTGAAGGTCCAAGCGGGTGATCTTCGAGAGCACCTTCGGGTCGAGGTACTTCGCCAGTTCCTCGCGCGTGCCGGGCTGCTTTGTCGATTCTGCCATTTACGCTTCCTGGTGGTTCCCTGAACGGACGCGGGAGCTCGCCGCGGCGCGGGCGGAAGCCCGCCGGCCGCTCGCGCCGCCGTTGCGGTCCTGCGCGCCTCCCGCCGTCGCCTGCGGCGCCGGCGCGGGGCGCGGCGTCGGCGTTACCGCGACTCGACCGCCCTGGCCGTCTTCGGGTTGCTTCCGACGGCGCTGTCGTGGGCGGGGATCATCTCGATGAGCTTCTCGATGATCCGGTCGGCGTTGAGCCCCTCGGCGTCGGCGTTGAAGTTGGTCACGATCCGATGCCGCAGCACCGGCTTGGCGACCGCCTGGATGTCCTCGCTGGAGACGTGGTACCGCCCGTAGAGCACCGCCCGGACCTTCCCGCCGAGGATCAGGTACTGGGAGGCGCGCGGACCGGCGCCCCAGGAGACGTAGTCCCGCACCACCTCCGGCACGTCGCCGGAGAGCACGCGCGTCGCCCGCACCAGCCGCATGGCGTACTGGATGACGTGATCGGCGACCGGCACGCGCCGGATGATCCCCTGGAGACGCCCGATCTCCGAGCCGTCGATCACCTTGCTCAGGTCCACCTGCTGGGTGGCGGTGGTCAGCCGGACGATGTCGAACTCCTCGTCCCAGTCGGGGTAGTCCACGAAGATCTTGAACATGAAGCGGTCCTGCTGCGCCTCGGGCAGC
>CAYTQL010000066.1:0-11252 GCA_964439555.1 uncultured Planctomycetaceae bacterium
GGGATTGAGATTGCCGCCTGCGGCGATGCCCATCCCCCCCTGGATCATCGCCCCGAGGTCGGTGATGATGTCGCCGAAGATGTTATCGGTCACGATCACGTCGTAGTACTCGGGGTTCTTGACGAACCACATGCAGCAGGCGTCGACGTGGTTGTAGTCGACCTTGACGTCCGGATAGTCGGCGGCGACCTCGTGGAAGGTCCGCACCCAGGTGTCGCCGGCGTAGGTCAGCACGTTGCACTTGTGCACGAGGGTGACCATCTTGCCCTTGGGGTTGTCCCGCCGCCGGCAGAGCTCGAAGGCGTAGCGGATGGCCCGTTCGGCCCCGAAGCGGGTGGTGCAGTTGACCTGCGTGGAGACCTCCTGCGGGGTGCCCTTGTACTGGATGCCGCCCATGCCGGTGTAGATGCCCTCGGTATTCTCGCGGACCACGACGAAGTCGATGTCCTCGGGGCTCTTGTCCTTCAGGGGCGTCCAGACATTGGGGTAGAGCTTCACCGGACGGAGGTTGATGTACTGGTCCATCGCGAAGCGGAGGCGCAGCAGCAGTCCCTTCTCCAGGATGCCGGGCGCCACGTCCGGGTGCCCGACGGCGCCGAGGTAGATCGCGTCGAAGTTCGACAGCTCGTCGATTTCCTCCTGCGAGATCACCTCGATACTCTGGGTCGCGGGGTTCCCGCCGCGCTCGAGGTAGCGGTCGCCGCTGACGTTGAAGTCCTTGGTGGTGTACTCGAAGCCGACCTTCTCCGCGACGGCCTGAAGAACCTTGAGCCCCTCGGCAACCACCTCCGGGCCGGTCCCGTCGCCGCCGATCACTGCGATGTTCATCCGTTCGTCCTTTCGCTGCGCATGGTCCCTGGACTGCGAAACTCGAAATCCTACCCGCCGACCGCCGATCCGACAAGCGCGGATTGCGCGCGGTGTCCCGGCACGATCGGTCCCGCGGAGACCGCGCCGCCCCCGCGCGAAGGGGCCCGGAATTTGAGGCTTGGCCGCCCGGGCCGGTTCCGGCTACGCTTCCGGTGCACGCGAGGAGTCCATCGATGGCGAAGATCATTGTGACCCGCCCGTCCGAGCACGCCCTCGAAGAGCTGGGCGTGTTCAACTGGGCGACCTGGGAATGCGAGCCGAGCACCTTCGAGTGGCATTACGACCAGAAAGAGACGGGGTACATCCTCGAAGGCGACGTGCGCGTCACCTGGGGAAACGGCGAGAGCATCGAAATCGGCCCGGGCGACCTGGCGGTCTTCCCGGCCGGACTGGACTGCCTCTGGGAGGTCCGCAGCGCAGTCCGAAAGCATTACAAGTTCGAATAGCTTGCGAGCAGACGAGCGGCTGAGCTGAGCGGACGGCTTGTCCGACTCGCGCCGGCGAGCGGACGGGAGGTTCAGTTCTCCTCCGAGCCCTCGGACTCGACCACGCGGCGACGGGGCTTGAGCAGCAGCAGCGCTCCGCCGACGAGCACCAGCGGAAGGACCGCCCAGTCGATCTGGACGTTGCCCTGCGCCGCAGCATCCGACGCTCCGAACCCGGCCGCCTTGACCGCCACGACCGCGCAGAGCAACACCAGCGCGATCAGCATAAGAACGGAGATCATTCCTCTACGCTTCATTCCCTCTCCTCTTTGTGCGTGCCGGACCTTCCCTAAAAGCCCGACACAAGCCTCCTGCAGCTCCATCAGAATCGGCTCATGGTTGAGACTATGGTACCGCGCTTGCGGGGGCTGTCAAGGATTTCCCATACATGGCCGCAGGAAATACCCCACGGCGCAACCGCAGCGCCCCCGGCCGGGGGGCGGTTCCCCTGCGGGAGGGCGACGAGTATAGTCGGGGCATGAATGCCACGACGTCCGACGCGCCCGGGCAGGAGGTCCGCTTCACCACCGTCATGCCGGTGCACAACCACGCCGAGTACGTCGCCGAGGCGATCCACTCAGTCCGCCGGCAGACCCGCGACGACTGGGAGTTGATCGTCGTCGACGACGGGAGCACCGATGCCGGCGGGCAGATCATCGACGAACTCGCGGGCGAGGACGACCGCATCGTCGCCGTGCACCAGGCCAACGCCGGTCCCGCGGCCGCCCGGAACGCGGGCATCCTCCGGGCGAGCGGGCGGTGGATGACCTACCTCGACAGCGACGACCTGTGGTTCCCCGACGCCCTGGAGCGCTACGCCGCCTACCTCGACGCCCACCCGGACGCGCGGTTCATCTACGGGTACCGTCACCGCATGGACGCCGACGGGTCAGTCACGGAACTGCCCGGGGAGTACCAGGACCGCCCGACCGGGACGCGCGAGCTGTTCGGGCGGATGTTCCTCTCCCACCTGTGCGTCTGCTACCGGCGGGACCTGCTGCTCGACGCCGGGCTCTACGACGAGGACCTGCGAAGCTGCGAGGACTACGAACTGTACCTCCGCCTCAGCCTGCATACCCGCTTCGAGCCGATCGCCGCGACCACGGGGCTCCGACGGCGTCACGGGACGAACCTCTCCCGCCAGACCGGGCGCAGCCGGATGGTCGAGGCCGAGGTCCTCCGCCGCTTCGTCACCCGCCAGGGCGGCGCGGAGGTGCTCGACGAGGAACTCATCGCCCGCCGATTGGGGCGGCTTTACTACGCGGCCGGGCGGCAGTACTTCAAATCCCGCCGGTATCGGCAATCCCTCGCCGCCCTCACCCGCGCCCACCGCTACCGCCGGACGCCCAAGAGCACCCTCGTCCAACTGGCCGCGACGCTGCTCCGCCCCCTCGCCAGAGACCCCGACGAACCCCTCCCGGAGCTTTGAACGGCAGGGGCGGCTAGCCGGCGGCTTCGTTGAGCTTCCGGTCGATGCGGCGCCAGTGGGTTCCGCGCCAGAGGAGTTTCCCGCAGCGGCGGCACCGCCAGAAGCGGTCGCAGTTGCGGTAGGCCAGGGGCGGCGCCTCATCGACCACACGGTGTTTGGGGACCTCCGCCAGTTCGCCGCCGCAGCTCATGCACCGCGGGGGGCGCAGCGGCAGGTCGAGTTCGGTGAGGACGAAGCGGAGCTGTTCGAGCTTGCCCGTCTGCTGCGGGATGTAGACGGCCGGGAGCCGTCCGGTGCGGATCGCCGTCCGCTCAAACAACGGTCCGTCGGAGCTGAGCAGGATGCGCCCGGACGCGGCGCAGCGGGCGACGAGGTCGGCGTCGTCGATCCCGTACTCGAAGGCGGCGTCGTACCCGGCCGCCCTGAGCCACCGCGCCAACCCGCCGAGCATGGCGTCGCAGAAGAACCCCTCCTCGCGGGCCCGGCGGGCGATGTCGCACTCGGAAGCCATGCCCGAGAAGCATAGCGGTTCAGGACCGGGGCGACCAACGGGCTGCCCCGCCCCAGACGCGCCGGACGCGGTCGGCCCGGACCGGCGGCCCGGACCGGCGGTTGACCGGCCCGTCGCGGGGCGCTAAGCTGTTGGCTCTTGGGGGCGCGGGACACGACGCCGCGCCCGCTGCTATCATTCTGCGAGGTCTGCGATGACGGACGGTATAAGGAATGCCCTGACCGCGGCGGTCGCAGCGGCGTTGCTCTGCGGCTGCGGGACGCGTCGCACGACCGACACGCCGCGGACCGCCAGCGAACAGCTCTTGGTTTCCGCGGCGGTCGACCAGGCGGTCGGGCAGTTGAACTACCAACCGCTCGAAGACCGTAAAGTCTTCGTAGACAGCGAGTTACTGGACCGGGTCGACAAGACGTTCGTCGTCGCGGCGATCCGGGCCCGGTGCTTCGACGCCGGGGCGCAGGTGGTGAGTGATGTCGAGCAGGCCGACTACATCCTGGAGATCCGCAGCGGAGCGGTGGGGGTGGACCGGACGGAGTACATCTTCGGCATCCCGGCCGGAGAGATTCCCTCTCCCTTCGGCGCGATGCCGATCCCGGAAGCGGCGCTGTTCAAGTCGATCCGCCAGCGCGGGGCGACGCGGGTCAGCTTCGTGGTCTTCCGCCGGGACGACCGCCGGCTGCTCTACGCCTCGGGTCCGGCGTTCGGGTTCAGCAACCAGCGGAACTGGTGGCTCTTCGGGGGCGGTCCGGTGGTCAAGGACAACATCAAGCCCCCGCCGAGCGAGCAGAACACCGCGACGGTCCGCGACCCGGCCGGGGAAACGCTCGCCTCGCCGCCGGAGTTGGACGAGGCGGGCGCAACCGGAACCGGCGGCGGGCAGAAGACCGTCGAGATGGAGTAACCGCCCGAGGCGCCGGGGGGTCGCGACGTGAACGTCGAGCAATCCAAGCTCCGTCACCGCAGGTGGTTGCGTCGAAGCCTGATCGCCCTGGCGGTCGCCGCGGTCCTCGTCGCGGCGCTGGGGGTCGCCGCGAAGTTCTGGATTCTCCCGGCGGTCATCCGTTCGCAGGCGATCGCGGCGCTGGGCGATTACTGGACCGGACCGGTCTCCCTGGGAAAGGTGGAGTTCAACTACTTCGGGCCGATCACGCTCCGCGACGCCGAGCTGCGTGACGCCGACGGGCACGTGTGGGTGCGTCTGGCGCGGCTCGACGCCCGCCTCCGCGATTGGCCGGGCGTTCACCCGGTGCTCGAGGGGCTCGAAGCGTCCGGGCTGACGCTGCGACCGAAATTCAACGAACAGGGGGAGATGGACCCGCCGCTGAGGATCCCCGAAACCGAGGGCCCTTCGCCGATCGAGCCCTACGTGGACCTGCGAAGCGTGCGGGTGACCCCGATCGACGTGGATGTCTTCTACCCGCCGGACCAGAGCACCGCCGTGCCCGAGCTGGGGCTCTCCCTGGAACGCTCCGGGGACGACTGGCGGGTTCGCCTGGGCCCGCTCGAGGCGGAGGTCGACGCGCTGAGCCTCAAGGGCACGTTCGACCCCAACGGACCGGTGGACCTGCGCCTCTCGGTGCAGCATTCCCTGACGTCCGGGGAGTCCGGGCTCATGCTGCGGCTGCCCGAGACGACCGCCTCCGGGCGGATCGACGCGGACGTGACGCTCCGGGGCAGCGCAAAGCAGCTCGAGAGCCTCCGCTTCGGCGGTTCGGTGGCCCTTGCCCGCGGCAAGCTGACCCGCAACGACCGCCGCCTGGTCTGGGACGCGTCACTGACTCTCCGCCTGGAAGGAACCTCCGCCGCCCTGGCGAGCCTGACCGCCCACACCCCGGGCGGACGCGTGGACGCCGAGGGGACCGCGAGCATTCCCCTCGGCCGGGCGTTCGAGTACGCCGCCGCCCTCCGCGCCGGGGCGGTCCCGCTGACGCTGCTGCGCGAACTCGACGACGCCCTGCCCATCGCCGGCGGGACGGGGTCGGTGGACGTGGAGGTCTTCGGGTCCGGGTTCGAAGAGGCCCGACTCCACGGACGGGCGTCGGTGGACGCCAAGCTCACCCATGACCGCATCCACCGCCTCGCCGGGCGGACGGCGTTCGACGTGACGCTCCGCAACCTCTCCCGCCCGGCGAGGCTCGCCGCGAAGGGGCGGGCGGTGCTCGGCGGGTGGCGCCTCTGGGACGGCGAGGGGTTGCTCGCCCGGTTGGACGGGGCCCGCATCCTGGCCGATCGCCGCCGGATCGTGCTCCGCGACGCCCGGGGAAGCGTCCTGGGCGCGCCGGTCCGCCTGGCAGGCCGGGCCGATCTGCCCGAACCCGACCGCCCGCTGCGTTACGTCGCCGCGCTGCGGGCCGACGCCCTGCCGCATCGCGCCGCGATGGGCGCCCGCGTCCCCCTGCCGGCGTGGTTCGGGCAAGCCGTCGGCCGGGTGGACGCGGTGGTCCGCGGCGGCGCCGAAGGGCTCAGCGCGGAGGGGGTGCTCGCGGCCGAGACGGGCATGCAGCTCGGCCCGCTGCGCGCCGCGGCCGGCCGCGCGGCGTTCGCGCTGGAGCTGCCGAGCTTCGCCGACCCGCGTCCCGTCGCGGTCGCGCGGGTCCGCGACGGGACGCTCGAGGACGCATCCGACGCCCCGGGCCCCCTGGCCGAACGGGTCTCGGCCGTGCTGCGCTACGCCGACGGGCGGCTCGCCGTCCGCGATCTCCGCGCCGCTACCCGGGCCGGCGAGCTCGCCGGCGACGGGTCGGTCGCCCTCGCGCCCGATCCGGGTTACGCCGTCCGCCTGCGGACGGACCGTCTCGCCATCGAGCCCGTCCTGGCGATGCTCGGGCACAGCGGGCTGCTCCGCCGCGGACGCCTGGCGGTGGAGCTCTCGGCCGTCGGGCGGGGGGGGCGACTGCTCCGCCTCCGCGCCCGTGGACAGGGGGCGGCGGCGTTCATCGAGTTTCCGGTCCGCACGACCGGCGGCGCGTTCGACGCCGACGTGACCCTGCGCGAGCTCGCGGCGGACGCCGGGCCCCGCGCCGCCGGTGAGGTCAGCCTCAGCGACGCCCACGTAGACATCGCCGGCGCCCCGACGCTGCACGACCTCGACGCCCGCGTGACGCTCGAGCCCCGCGCCGTCCGCGTCGCCGAATTGACCGCCCGCAGCCCGTACGGTCCGCTGACCGGCCGGGGGCGCCTGGCCTGGGGCCCGGACCGCCCGCTCGCCGCAAGCGGCCAGGTCGACGCGCCCGCATTCGACGCCGGCGCCGCCGCCCGGGACTACCTCGCCCACGCCCGCGTGCCGACCGGCGCGATGGACCTCCGCGCCGCCTTCGAGCTGCGCGGCGACGTGCTGGAGCTGACCGTCGCCTCCCACGCCCTGACCCGCCGGGCCCGGCCGGGCGATCGGGCAGTCCACGCCGTCGGCGACCTCGACGCCGACCTGACCTTCCGCGAGTTGACCACCGACGCGCCCGTCGTCGCCAGCGGAAGCGCCCGCCTCGACGGCTGGGACGTGCACTCCGACGGGCGGCGCATCCTGCGGAACCTCACCGCGACGGCCGAGTTCGACCGGACGCGCGTGGACGTGACCGAACTGTCCGCCCGGACCGGACGCGGGCGGCTCAGCGCCTTCGGGCACGTCGACTGGGGCGTGCGGGCGACCACCCAGCCGAGCCCCAACCCCGCCGCGACGACCCGCCCCGCCTCGCCGGTCCGCTACGACGCCCGCGTGCACACCACCGACCTCGACCTCCCGCCGCTGCTCGCCCTGGGCGGGATCGAGACGCCCTTCGCCTCCAGCTCGATCGACCTCGACGCGGACCTCTCGGGGACCGGCGCCGACGCCGCCCGGCTGGACGCTAACGGCTCGGCCCGGCTGAGCTGGACCGACGGCGCCCTTCGCGCCCTGGCCGGAGGATTCCGCGTGAACGCCGACCTGAGCGGGCCCCTCGCCGAGCCCCGCCAGCTCGCCGCCCGCGGCGACGCGCGGTTCGAGGACTGGACCGTGACCACCTCCACCGGGGAACGGGTCCGGGAAATCGACGTCTCGATCCTCATGCTCGGGCGCAGCGCCGATGTCAGCTCGCTCCGCGGGAAGGTCCTCGGCGGCCGGCTGACCGGGCGGGCCCGCATCGACGCCCCCCGTCGCGGACGCCCGGAGTACCGCGGACAGATCGATCTCCGGAAGCTCGACCTGGGCAAGCTCCGCCGCGCCGCGGGGGACGACCCGCCGAAAGACGCGGGCACGCTCAGCCTCCGCTACGCCTTCCGCGCCGACGGGTTCACGCTCGACGACCTCCGCGGTTCGGGGGTCCTGGCGATGGGCGATTCCCGCAGCGAAGACCAGGCGCCCGTCGTCGCGGTCCTGGGGTTTCTCGGGCTCGCGCCGAGAGGCGCCAGGGCCTTCGACGTCCACGCCGCCTTCGGCTCCGACGGACCGGTGATCACCATCAAAGAAGCCCGCCTCGCCAGCCAGGACGTGGCGATCGTCGTCCAGCCCGGAGGGACCGTGAACCTGCGGACGCGGCAGTTCCGGGCCGACGTGGTCGCCGGGCTCCTCAACGACATCGACGACCTGTTCGGCGCGGTCCCCGTGCTCCGGCTGATCACCTCGCTGACCAGCCGGCTCAACCGCCTCGAGGTCTCCGGGCAGTTCGACGACCGCGAGTCGATCCGCGTCCGCAAACGCCCGCTGAAGGACCTCGCCGAAGGCTCGGCCGACTTCTTCGAACGCACCGTCCGGACCGGCGGCGACCTCGGCGAATCGCTGGTGGACGCCCTCCGCAACGTCGCCCCTTGAGCCTGCCGCGTCCCCGGGCAAAAAGCGGGATGCGGCGAAAGCTCGACGTCCGAAACCCGAATGACGAGGCGAGCGCAGCCCGAGGCCGGCGGGGGTTGCTCCGGACTGTGTGAAGCTGCACGACCCCGAAACCCCGAGCGTTCCTCAACCCGAACCCGATTTGAGTTTGGAGGGGCTCCACGCCTAGAGTTGCCTGACTCGCTTGGGGGTGGGGTTGGTCCGGTCGGGGGTCGGGCTTGCGTCGCCGCCCGGGTGAGGCTTGCGGAGGACGGACGCCCGCTCGCACCGCAACTCCCACGCCGGCCCCCGCGCACCCGCGACGTACAGTTGCCCGGCCGCCCACGCCCGAGACGGCCCCGGGGCTCGGACGGGTCGTGCGCGCACGGCGCGGGGGGCGTATCGCCGGCTTGCCGTATCCGTATGGGCTTGATGTCGGACTTTTTGGCTTGGTCGCCGGCACGGTCGGCGGGTATGCTCCGGGTTTCCCGCGGTTCGCAGACTCCGAATGCCCCATGAGCGCAGATAACTTGCTGGTGCTGGTTCGCCCGCGGTTTTCGCGGTGCAACCTGAACTGCTATTACTGCCCCTACCGCTACCGGAAGCACATTACGCTGAAAGAGCGGCTGGCGAACTTCAGCGGTGCGCGGCGGTTCCGGGCGATTCTCGCGGGGCTCAAGCGGAGCTTCCCGGACCGGCGTGTGCGGCTGATGCTGGTTCCGAACGCCGAACTGCTGATCTCGCGGTTCTACCGGCGGCAGATGCGCCGGTTGCTGGGCGATCCGTACTTCGAGCGCATCTCGCTCCAGACGAACCTCTGCGTTCCGATCGACGGGCTGCTGCGGCATCCGAACGCCGGGAAGCTCTGCCTCTGGACCACCTTCCACCCCGAGGCGTACACCGGCCGGCAGCGGGAGACGTTCTTCGCGAACATGGACCGCGTGAAGCAGGCCGGGGTGAGCTTCTCGGTCGGCGTCGTGGCCACCCGCCCGGCGATGGGCAAGCTGCGGGAATACGAGCAACTCTTCGCCGAGCGCGGCGTGCGCGTGTGGATCAACACCCTCAAGAACCGCAACGCGAAGCCCTACAGCGACGCCGAGCGCGAGCTGATCCGCAGCATCGACCCCCACGCCCGCTACGAGCTGGAGACCCCCCAGTGCAAGAACGCCCCCTGCGGCGCAGGGGCCGAGAGCATCTTTATCGACGGAGAGGGCATGGTCACCCGTTGCGCGATGATCAACGACCCCAAGCGTTCCCTGGGCAACATCCGCACCGGGCGGATCGTACTCAACGACGGACCCGCCCCCTGTCACCGCGAGACCTGCCCATGCTACATCGGGTACATGAACCTCAAGCGCGCCGAGTTGGAGGAGTCCTTCGGCGACAACCTCATCTGCCGCATGGCCGACCCGGCATAGGGCAAGCGACGCCTGCCCGGCGGAACGAAGACGGTGCGGCGTCCCCATGACGCATCTGTCGAGGCCGGCGCTCGGACGGCGCGGCTCGGGCGGGCGGCTCCGCGCACGGCGCGGGAGGCGTATCGCCGGCTTGCCGTATCCGTATGGGCTTGATTGACGGTCGAGCGGGGGCGTGGTACACTTCTCTGGTCACTTGGAGGAGGGCTGTGCGCGCATGAGACCACCGATGGGAGGACAGACTGATCGGCGCGTGGTCGTGTTGATCGCGCGCGGCGGCGACCCGCTGCCGCGGACCGTTCCGGGCGTCGAGCCCGTTCGCGTGCCCACCGCCTACGAAGCCTTCGCCGAAGTTCTCGCCGCCCCCACCGACGCGTTGGTCGTGGACCTCGGCGCGCTCGCTGCGCGCCACGGGCGTTTGATCGCCCGCGTTCGCGAGCTGGGCGTGGAAATCTTCGCCGTCGGGGCCGGGCGGGCAGGGCTGGACGCCGAGACGCTCAGCGGCGTGCGGCTGGCGTCCCGGGCGGAGCTGCCGGCGCTGCTCGAGGCCCACCTCCACACCGCAGCGGAACCGGAGCCGGACGAGCCGGAGGGCGGAGCGGCGCAGACCCATCCGGCGCGGTCCGAACCCGCCGGGGGCGCCGAAGCCCGCCCGCCGCAGCCGGTGCGCCGCGAACCGCCCGGGCCCGAGGCGAAGGCGGAGCCGGCAAAGCCCGCGGGACCCGAACCGTCAGGCAACGAACGGGGGGCGCAGCGCCGGCGCGAGGCCCCCGGCGACGGGGACGAGGGGGCCTACATCGCCGAGCGCCGGCGCAAGCTCACCGGGCAGCGCGAGGGCGCCAGCGCGCTGCTGAGCCCGGACGAGCTGGCCGCCCTGCTGGAGAACGAACAATGACCGGCGAGCTGCTGCTCCTGGCGCGCGGGCGGGGAGGCGAGGCGCTCCGCGAGCGCCTCGGCGAGCCCGCCCGCCTGCGGGAGGACCCCTATGACGCCCTCGACGCCCTGGCCGGGCGACGCTACGCCGCCGTGGTGCTCCGCGCGGAGGACCCCGAGTTCGAGGGTCTGGCGCGGGCGGCGCGCCGCCTGCAATCCGACGGGTCGATCTTCGCCCTCTGCGACCCCCACGACGAGCCGCGCCTCCGCCCCCTGCTCGGCGGGGTGCTGGACGACTACTTCCTCGACCCGCCGACCGCCCGGGACCTGGACCTGATGCGCCGGGCCTCCCGCACCGCCGATAACGGGCCCGACGCGCCCGCGCGGATGCTCGATGGGCTGATCCGCGCCGCCCGTGGCGTCGAACCGCTTGAAGCCCGCCTCGCCGCCCTGGTCAGCGACCTGGCCGGGACGCCCTGCCGCTGGGGCGACGCCGACGGCAACCTCGAAGACCGCGGGTTGCTGATGTACGCCGAGCCCGCGCCGCGCGTGCTGGGCTGCGACGGCGGCGCGGAACTCGATGAAGCCGCCGAGCGCCGCCTCGCCGCGATCCAGGAACTGCTCCCGGCGCTGGTCGCCAACGCCCGGCGGATCGAATCGCTCCACCGCCTGGCGATCACCGACCACCTCACCGGCGCGTGCAACCGCCGGTACTTCTACCACGCGGTGAACGAGAAGCTGCTGCTCGGCTCGCAACGGCGCTTCCGGGCGATGCTGCTGCTGTGGGACATGGACAACTTCAAGCGGTACAACGACACGTACGGCCATGCCGCCGGGGACGAGATCCTCCGCGAGACCGCCACGCTGATGAAGCGGATCTGCCGGGAGC
>CAYTQL010000067.1:0-11018 GCA_964439555.1 uncultured Planctomycetaceae bacterium
GGACTAAGGGGACGGATTGCAAATCCGTTATTCGCGGGTTCGAATCCCGCCGCCACCTCTCGGGCGCTCCCGAACGGGGCGCCGCGCCCGGCGCCGCCGGCGTCCGCGAATCGGGGGACCTGACCTGCGGCCGCGCGACGTGTCCGCCTCTCAAGACCCCGACGTCCTTCGTACGGAGAGAGCCATGCTGAACAAGTGCCTTCCCCTGCTAATCCTGCTGGTCTTCTGCGCCTCGGCGTTCGCCCAGGCGGATCGGAAGCTCGTGAAGCTCAGGAGCGGTTCGGAACTGGTCGGACAGGTCACCGAGACCGACGACGGGTACGACATCACCCTCGCCAGCGGCGCGACGATGTCGGTGGGCAAGGACGCGGTCGTCTCGATGACCGACTACGTCGCCCCGGCCGATGAGTACCAGCAGCGCCTCGGCAAGGCGGAGAAAGCCAACAAGGCCAACGAGTGGTACAGGCTCGGCGCCTGGGCCTACGAGCAGGAGATGTACCAGCGGTCCGTCGACGCGCTGGAGAAGGCGTTGAAGCTCAAGCCCAAGCACCGTCGCGCCGGACCGCTGCTCCGCCAGGTCAAGGCCAAGCTCGCCGCCGCGGACAAGCCCGAGCCCAAGAACGGCAACGGGAAGACCCCGGAAAACGGCAAGAAGATCTCCATCCGCCCGGAGTACCTCCTCGACGCCGGGGACATCGCCAACATCCGTCGCGAGGAACTGCGGGAGAAGGACCGGGTGCGCATCAGCTTCAAGGACGACGTGGTCGACCGCTTCGTGGATGCCTATCGCGGGCGGGGGGACTTCGAGGAGGCCGGGTTCGAAAGGCAGTTCCGCCGGGCCAGTTCGCTGGACAAGGCCCGCTACATGCTCAAGATCCTCCCCGCCGAGAGCACCCTTCGCAACGACATCATCGTCAAGAGCGATCCGAAGTTCATGGAGGAGTTCCGCTCGACGGTCTGGCCGATGGTCCGCCAGAACTGTGCCACCTCGACCTGCCACGGCGGGAAGAAGCCCCACGGCGGGCTGCTGCTGTTCGTCGGGCCCCGGGGCAATGACAAGGTCGACTATACGAACTTCATCCTGATGACCGGGTACGTCCACCGCGGACGGCGCCTGCTGGACCGCAGCAACCCCGAAAAGTCGCTGCTGCTTCAGCACGGGCTCCACCGCGACCACGCCCAGTTCCGCCACCCCAAGAAGATCAGCCCTGCCTTCCCGAACCGTCGCGACCGCCAGTACCGCGCGATCGAGGACTGGATCCGCAAGCTCTCCTATCCGCCGGCCCTGCCCGAGTACGAGTTGGACTACACCCCGCCCGAGGGGATCAAGTTCAGCCTCGAGAGCGCCACCGGATTGTTCGACGAGCCGGAAACCCAGCCCGACGAGAAGAAGAACGGTGACGAGGCGGAAACCGACCGGGACGGCGAAGAGGCCCCGTTCTAAGCTGAAGTCGATGTGGCCGGAGGGCCGGTTCCCGCGGTCTGTCGCGGCCCGGGGCGTGCGGAGAGTCCATGGACCTGGCGCTGAGCATTCTCCTGGCCGGTTGCCTCTTCGTCGCGATCGTATGGGCGGCGCTGCTGGCGGGGGTGCGGCGTCTCCGCAGTCGGCGGCTTTCGCGGTGGTCCCATGAGCAGGGCCTGCGGTTCTCCCGCGAGGACCCCTTCGACGTCGCTGTCCGCTACGCGGGGTTCGCCCTGTTCGACGGCGGGCACAGCGCCCGGGCGGAGAACGTCACGTACGGCCGGCTGGACTCGATGCCGCTTCGGATCTTCGACCTCCGTTTCGAGGTCGGGCACGGGACGCGGCGCGTGGTTCGGCGTTATGACGTTGCCGTCGTGGAGACGCCCGATCCGCTGCCCGGGTTGCTGCTCTGGGACGAGCGGGACCTCGAGGCGGCGCCGCTGGCGGCGCAGGTCTGCGACGGGCAGGTCGGCGGGTGGCGTTACGGCGGGCCCGCCGCGGCGGCCCGAGCGGCCGCCGGGGCCCTCGACGCCCCCGACGCGCCCGTCCACGTCCAGACGCTGGACGGAAAGATCGCCGCCGCGCGCCCGCTGGCGCCGCGCGGAGGCCACGCCGGACAGACCGAGCGCCTCCGGCGGCTCGTTGCGGCGCTGGGCGCCCCGGACGAACCGAACCGCACGGACGTTGAAAATGCCGCCGGGCAATGATACAAGAATCAGCCATCGCAGAACCCGCACCCCTGGGAGGTCCCACAGTGCGTAAGATTCGCCCGTTGATGACTGTGCTGCTGGGCCTGGCGATCGTCGCCGGCGCCGCACTGAGCGGCTGCACCAGCACCGAGACCGACGCCGACACCCGCGCGATGCTGGAGGAGATCGACAAGGCCCATCGCCTTTACGACTCCGCCTTGGCGCTGATGACCAACCCGGTCTACACCGTCCGCCCGACGAACGGGGCCGCGGAGCTTCCCCCCACCGTCTCCCTTCCGGACCTCGAGAAGTACTCCGAGCAGCAGATCGCCGAGGCGATCAACCAGGCCGAGAAGGATCCCGGCACCGCGCTGCCCGAACGGATCGAGACGGCGATCAAGCAGTTCGACTTCGAGACCGCCCCGGACCTGCACCCCGAGGCCCTCGAGACGATCGCCCGGGCTGAGACGCTGCTCGAAGAGGCCCTGGAGGAGTACCCCGGCGCCAACAGCTCCGCCAAGGGCGCCGCCATGGGGCTCCAGGGTCAACTGGCGCTGCTCGAGGGGCGGTACCACAACCTCGCCGCCTCGATCCGCCAGAACCGCCTGAGCCAGCAGATGCAGGAGGTCCGGGGCAAGCTGATGATCCTGCGGGACAAGGACCGCCAGGCGGGCTATTACGACGGACTCGCCTCCGGGGTCAAGCCCGCCGCGGCCGCCGAAGAAGCCCGCGCCGCGGCCAAGGAAGCCCAGAGCAGCATCGAGTCTCTGGAGAAGAAGAGGGAGAAGCTCACCGCCGACTTGAAGAAGCGGAACGCGAAGATCCAGGCGCTCACCCGCGAGGCGGTGGAGATCAAGAAAGAGGTGGCCGGGAAGTCCGCCCGCGAAGGTCTGCCCCGGCTTCGCGAGGCCTTCCGCCTGGAGATCGAACGGGACAAGCTCCGCAAGGAGGTCCTCGACATCGAGCAGCAGATTGAGCAGATCGACCGCGAAATCCCGCGGTTGAGGCTCCTGTCCAAGTCGTGGGGGGACCGCGCCGCCGCCCGGACCGAGGAGGCGGGCGCCCGCGAAGCGCAGAAGAGCCGGTATCTCGAACGCAAGAAGGCGTTCCTCGCCGCCGCGGCCGAGGCACGGAAGGACTTGGAGCAGGCGATCGCCGTCGCCGCCGACGAGGCGAACGCCGCGGCGGAGAATGAGTCCAAGGCGCGCTCCGCCTACGACGCCGCCGCCGGACGCAGTGACGTCGCCTACCGGCAGAACCGTGCCCCGGAGTACCGGGCCCAGCAGGGCGACGCCGCCCTGGCCGCGGGCGAAATCGCCATCGACCGCCTGCGGATCAACAACCTCGGAACCGCCCTGGCCGGGGAGATCGCCAACGCCTACCAGCGCCTCCGCGAGCTCGGCGGGTCCGCCCAGCTCCCCGACGAGATCTCCGCCTTCGGCAACTACGTCGAGAAGCCCGACGTGCTCAAGGAGGCCGCCGTGGCGAGCTTCGACGACGCCATCTCCAGCTACTCCGACGCCATCAGGGAGGTCGAGCAGCTCCGTCGATGGGTCTACGACGCCCAACTGGCCGCGGCGCATGCGGGCAAGTTCCTGGTCACCGGGAACGACTCGGACCTGACGCTCGCCCAGCAGCACCTTGCCGACGCCCTCGAGGGACGTGACAGGTCCCCCTACCTCCGCGACGCGGTCGCCCTCGGCAAGATCATCGAGCGCATCCGCTCGGTTGCCAAGACCCCGACGAACCGGCCGTAGTCGCAAACACCCGCGATTTTCCGATGGGCGGCGGAGGTTTTTCGTCGCCCAGTTCACTGCGCGGGAATCGCTTGTCAGGAGGGGGGTCTTGGCGCATACTGGCATTATCCGGGCACCTTCGTGCGCCGGGGGAAGGAGTGTGATGCGCAAATACTCCTCCAAGCCGATGGAGGGTTTGGCCAAGGAGCTGACCGCGGGGCTGGTGCGGCTGCGTAAGGGCTACGTGGACGCGGCGGAGGAGTTGGCGGGCATTCTCGACGAGGACCGGCGCTACCCGTACGAATTCGTGGTCTACCGGCTGACCGGCTATCGTCCGCAGGGGCCCGAGGCGCTGGAACATTCTTTCCGGGGGCGGACGCTCCGGGCGGACCTGCTCCGGCTGATGCTGGATCTGTGCGACAGTTTCGCGTTGCGCACCAGCGACTACGCCGAGCCGGTCTACGATACGTCCGCCCTGGCCAAGCGGTTCAGCGTTTCGACCAAGACCATCCAGCGGTGGCGGCGTCGCGGGCTGCCCGCGCGGCGGTTGATCTTCCCCGACGGGCGCCGGCGGATCGCCTTCCTCGACGGGTCGGTCCGGCGGTTCGTTCAGCGTCACCACGAGCAGGTCGAGCGGGGGCGCAGCTTCAGCCTGATGGGCGACGAGGAGCGCGACGAGATCATCGCCCGCGCCCGCCGCATGGTCCGCTCGACCGACTGCTCGCTCAGCGACGTCGCCCACCGCCTCGCCGACCGCACCGGCCGGGCGGCCGAGACCATCCGCTACACCATCCGCCGGCACGACCGGGAGAATTCCGAGCAGGCCGTCTTCCCCGCCCACGTGGGCCCGCTCGCCGACGAGGAGAAGTCGCTGATCTACCGGGCCTTCCTCGCGGGCACGCCCGTGCCCTCCCTGGCGGATCGCTACCGCCGCACGCGCGGGAGCGTCTACCGGATCATCAAGGAGATGCGGGCCCGCCAGCTCGTGGACCGCCCGATCCAGTATGTCCCCAGCCCGGAGTTCGAGGAGGCGGACGCCGAGGACAGCATTCTCCACGAGCGAGACGCGGGCAAGCGCGGGCGCGGCGGGAACGGGCGCAAACCCCCGCCCGAACTGCCCCTCTACCTCCAGAGCCTCTACGAGGTGCCCCTGCTGGAGCCCGAGCAGGAGCGGAATTTGTTCCGCAAGTACAACTTCCTGAAGTACCAGGCCGACGAGCTCCGCAAGAAGGTGGACGTCAACAACGTCCGCACCTCGCAGCTCAAGCAGATCGAGTCGCTTCTGCTCCAGGCGAACCTCGTCAAGAACCGCATCGTCCGGGCGAACCTCCGCCTGGTGGTGAGCATCGCCAAGAAGCACCTCGGCGGCGTGCAGACGCTCTTCGAGCTGATCTCCGACGGCAACGTCTCGCTGATGCGGGCGGTCGAGCGCTTCGACTACATGCGGGGCTTCCGCTTCAGCACCTACGCCTCCTGGGCGATCATGCGAAACTTCGCCCGCTCCGTGCCCCGGGAGCGCTACCAGGTGGACCGCTACACCGCCGACAACGACGAAGTGCTGGACATCGCCGCCAGCCTCCGCAGCTACGACCCCAACGAGATCAACCTCGACGAACTCCGCGAGAGCATCGACGCGATGCTCTCCCACCTCTCTCCCCGCGAACGGACGATCCTCATCGATCATTACGGACTCAACGAGCCCCAGGAGTCCAAGACCTTCGAGCAGCTCGGCGAACAGTTCGGCGTCTCGAAGGAGCGGGTCCGCCAGATCGAGCTCGAGGCGCTCCAGAAGCTCCGCAAGCTCCGCGCCAGCGTCGACCTCCGCGACTGAAAGCGCAGGGGCGGGGGCGTGTCATGGCGCGGGCGGTCTGCCTCAGCGGAAGAGGTCCTCGAGCGGGTTGGACTCCTCTTCCTCCTTCCCGGTTTCGCCGTCCTTGTCCTTCTTCGGGTTCAGCAGCCCGTCCAGGAGCCGCCCGGCCGGGGCGGTGGCGGGGCGGGCGCCCTCTTCGCCCATCCGGCCGCTGAGGATGTCCAGCGCCCGGCTGCTCTCCGGGCCGAGTTTGTCCTTCAGGCGGTCGGTGACCTGCCCGAGGCGCTGGTTCACCCGTCGGGCGGCCTCGGCCTTCCCGGCGGCGATCAGCGCCCGGCGGATGTTGTCGAGCAGCGCCTTGCGGTCGATGGTCACTGTCGGCTGGTCCACCTCGCCGGAGAGCACGCCCTTGAGTTGCACGCGCCGCAGGTGCCGCAGCGCGGTCCGCGAGACCTGCGGATCGAGCCCGAGGAACGTCCCCTCGCCGCGCGGGGCGGTCCGCAGCCCGGTGACGCCGAGGACGAACGGGAGGCGGACGAACCGCGTGTTGGTGAACTCCCCGCCGACGATCGCCACCTGCGCCGCACCCTCGTTCAGCGCCAGGGGCATCGACTCGCCGAGGTTCACGCCGTCCAGCGGGAGCGGCGGGGTCGCCAGGGAGACGAAGTGCCGCCCGCCGGGCTCGTAGAAGCGGAACTCCATCGCGCCCAGTTCGAGCGGTTCGTCGGGCGAGGTGTCCGCGACCGCCAGGCGCATCGGCTCGGGGTACAGCTCCGGTTTGTCCGAGAGGTTCAGCGCCGCCAGGGCGTAGGTCCCGCCGAGCCCGCCGATCTCCACGCCCTCGACGGTGACCTTGCGGATCACCAGCGTCGGATGCTCGGCCAGGAGGTGCCGGGCGTTGAGCGCGAAGTAGCCTTTCGCCCGGGCGATCCGCTCCATCTCTTCCTTGCTCGGCTCCTTCCGTTCGGGGACCGGGTGTTTCTCCATCCACTCGCGGAGGCGGCGGAGATACTCCAGGAGCTTCTCGCCCTTGGCGAGGATGTCATTGAGCGTGCCCTCGGTCGGCGGGGCGGGCTCGGGCAGGCGGTCGTAGACCTCGCCGGGCTTCGGGCGTTTCGTCCCGGTCCGGAAGCCGGAGATGCGCAGCTCGTCGATGACGTACCGCCGCGTGAGGAGCCCGCGGATCGAAACGTCCCCGGCCGCCGCATCCCATTCCACCAGATTCCGTTCGGGGTGCGCCCGATCGGTGATCTGTACCCCGCCGAGCTCGAGCCGTCCGGAGAAGGCCCGCAGCTCTGCCCGCCGGATGTTCACCTCCGCCCCCGCCGCGAGGGACAACCCCCGCGTCGCCGCCTCGGCGAAGAGCACGTCCTGTGCGAACCACACCACCCCGCAGACCAGCAGGACCGCCGCCGCCGCGATGATCACGCCCGCCGAGCGGAACAGCCGCCGCTTCTGCGCCTCGCGGCGCTTGCCGAAGATCAGGCGCAGCAGCAGGCGAACCGGCGGAAACTGTGCGATCGCGGCGGCGGTTCGGCGTCCCGCGGCCGCGGTCAACGCCGCCCGAAGCAGCAGGACCGCCCGGGCGAAAAGCACGCCGAAGACCAGCCCGAAGCCCAGCCCCAGCGCAAGCCCGCCGGTGAGGCAGTAGTAATGCAGGTCCATCAGCGCCACGACGGGAATCTCCGCGGACGCGGCGATCGCGCCCTCCAGCCCGCTGCCGTGGATGAGAATCCACCCGACCTGGAAGCTCAGCGGCGCCAGGAGGATCATCAGCGCCTTGCCGACGAGAATCGCCGCGACGCCGGTGACGAGGTTCGCGTTGAGCACCAGCAGCAGGACCAGGAGGATCATCCCGGTGGCGTTGATCCCGGGGACCATCCCGAACATGAACCCCAGCGTCGCGCCGAGGGTGAGCTGAAGCGGCGTATGTCCGCCGCGGACGACCCGGCCGAAGTTGCGAAGCCACTTGAGTAGGAACATGGGCGTCTACCTCCTGTCCAGCGCGTCTCGCGCCGTCGCAGGATACCGCAGGACGCCGCCGATGGCGAGCGCCGGCGCGCGGGGCGCCGGCGCGCGGGGGGTCGTGCGTCCCCGCCTTGGCGCCGCGGCGGGAACTCGCTGCACTCCGAGGCTTGCCCCCCGGGCGCGGGTCGGTAATAATCGTCCGGCACTATGGAAAAGAGAATCATCGGTCAAGGCATCACCTTTGACGACGTGCTTCTGGCGCCCGCTCGCTCGAACATCGTCCCGAGCGAGTTGGATCTCTCGACGAAGCTCACCGAACGCATCGCACTGCACATGCCGCTGATTTCGGCGCCCATGGACACGGTGACCGAGGCGGCGCTGGCGATCGCGCTGGCGCAGGAAGGCGGGATCGGGTTCGTCCACCGCAACCTTTCGATCGGCGAGCAGGCACTGGAGGTCGAGAAGGTCAAGCGCAGCGCCAACGGGATCATCGAGGACCCGATCACCCTCCCGCCGAGCGAGTCGACCGAAACCGCCCGGAAGCTCATGCGGGAGCACAACATCTCGGGCATTCCGATCGTCAAGGATCGCCACGAGCTTGTGGGCATCCTCACGCGGCGGGACATGAAGTTCCTCAGCGGCGAAGCCCGCATCGGCGACGTGATGACCTCCGACCCGCTGGTCACCGCCCCCAGGGACACCTCTCTCGACCAGGCGGAGACGATCCTCAATCGCCATAAGGTCGAGAAGCTCCTGCTGCTCAACGACGACGGACGCCTCGCCGGGCTGATCACCATGCGGGACATCGACAAGCTCCGCCAGTTCCCCCACGCCTGCCGCGACTCCCGCGGACGCCTCCGCGTCGGGGCGGCCGTGGGGTGCCTCGACTACGAACGCGCCGCGGCCATGATCGCCAAGGAGGTGGACGTGCTCGTGGTGGACACCTCCCACGGGCACAAGGACATCGTCCTGGAGACGGTCCGGCAGATCAAAGCCGCCCACGAGATCGACGTCATCGCCGGCAACGTCGCCACCGCCGAGGCGACGCGCGACCTGATCGACGCCGGCGCCGACGCCGTCCGCGTGGGAATCGGGCCCGGGTCCATCTGCACCACCCGCGTGGTCACCGGCGTGGGCGTCCCGCAGATGACCGCCATCGCCGAGTGCGCCCGCGTGGGCGACGAACACGGCGTCTCCGTCATCGCCGACGGCGGCATCCGCCAGAGCGGCGACATCGTCAAGGCCCTCGCGGCCGGGGCGCACGCGGTCATGCTCGGGAGCCTCTTCGCCGGGCTGGACGAGAGCCCCGGGCAGATGGTCATCTACAAGGGACGCCGCTTCAAGACCTACCGCGGGATGGGCTCGATGGACGCAATGATTGCCGGGTCCGCCGACCGCTATTGCCAGGGCGACGTTCGCGACCGCGCCCGGCTGGTGCCCGAGGGCGTCGCCGGACGCGTCCCGTACCGCGGCTCGCTGGCGGATTTCATCTACCAGATGATGGGCGGGCTGCGAAGCGGAATGGACCACTGCGGAACCGATACCATTGAGCGTCTCCGGACCGAGGCGAAGTTCCGGTGCGTCTCCGCCGCGACCGTCGTCGAGAACCACCCGCACGACATCGCCATCACCCAGGAAGCGCCGAACTACTCCGTCTGGACGACCGGCGAGGAGTAGCGAAACGACCTTGGCCCGGCGTAACGAGCGTTGTCGCCCGTATCGCCCGCGGCGTCGCGGGACGTTCGAGCGATTGCTTTTGCGGCCGGATGAACCCCCGGGGCCGCTGCCGCCCCGGCGACGAAAGGATCGGAACATGAAGCGGATCGCGCTGCTGCCCGTTGTCGCGCTGCTGTGCGTGGGGTGCAACCAGCCCGCGCCGGGAACCAGCCGGATGCTCGGGGAGGTGTCCTATCCGGCCGCCTTCGCCGCCTCGCGGGAGGCGCTTGCCCAGCACTTCTCCATCGCCGAGGCGAACCCCGCCACGGGCGTCATCGAGACCCGCCCGCGCGAGGTGAACGCCAAGTGGGAACGCCTGCTCGGCGGCGCGGAGGCCCGGCAGCGGGCGACGATGCGCGTCCGCCGGCAGGGCGGGGCGGTGGTTGCCGACGTGACGGTCTACGTCGAGCGCCAGGACGCCCCCGTGCTCCGCGAGATGCCCCGCCCGGAGGAGGACTACGACAGCGTTCCCAACGAGACGTCCTCCGAGGTCGCCGGCGCCGTCACCCCCGACCAGGACAGGGCATGGCGCCTGGAGAAGTACGATCACGCCCTGGAGCGGAGCATCCTGGAGGACGCCTACCAGGCGCTGTACGCCGAGCCCCGCCCCGAGCCGACGACCCGGCCGTGAGAAACGCCCCGCCGTTCTGTCCGGCCGAGACGTTCCGCGACGTCGGCCGCTGGCTCGCCCGGCAGGACGTGAACGGAGCGGGAGATCCCGCGGGGCGATCGACTTCGGTCCGCCGGCGTCCGCCGGGTGGGGGCTGCTGGGGCTCGCCGGAACGATGCTGGCGACCGGCTGGCGGTCGCGCGCCCTGCGCAGACGCCGTGCCGGGCGCGCGCGGGGAAGCTGGCCCGTGGTAGCCGTGGCGGGGGCTGCCGACCCGCCGTGCCGGGTGAGCGCGGGGAAGCTACTGAACCGCCACGACTTCCTGCACCTCGGGCACGTGCTGCTTGAGGTGGCGCTCCACGCCCATCTTCAGCGTCATCGCCGCGCCGGGACAGCCCTTGCAGGCGCCCTGGAGGCGGACCGAGACCACGCCGGTGGACTCATCCACGCCGATCAGCTCGATGTCGCCCCCGTCGGCTTGGAGCATGGGACGGATCTTCTGAATAACCGCGTCAACGCGGTCGGTTACGGTATCCTGCTGTTCAGCCATGACGGCCCTTTCGGTTGGACTCTTTGAGCCCCTCATTATAGGGGTCGCCTCCCATCTTACAACACGGCTCAGACGCCTCCGTTTGCGGTCCCTCCCGACGCGTGGACCCCTGCGCGTCGTATTTTACAATGCGATAACCCGAACACTCCGAAAAGCATAAAAATAACTCGACAAATTATCTGGATTGCCCGATAGTATTGAGTAGACTTTACCCCGGACAGAAACAAGTTGCATGGGGTCAAAAGACGATGGCGAAGAATCTTTCGACGTTCGCGATTGCCGAGATGCTGCACGTCGATCCCGGCTCGGTTGCCAATTGGATCGATCAGGGGCTGCTCTCGGCCCACCGCACGCCGGGTGGTCACCGGCGCGTGGCGAAAGAGGATCTTGTGCGGTTCCTGCGATCGCACAAGATGCCCATTCCGCCCGGGATCCAGACACACCCGATCCGCGTGCTGATCGTGGACGACGAGCCGG